>JANYEA010000032.1 GCA_025363385.1 Bacteroidota bacterium
TCTGAAACCTTTTCGAAAACTCTATGGCGTTTATTCCCTTAAACATAACTAAATTATTTAGACACAAAATACTAAATATATTAGTCATTACAAAGCCTTTATTTTATCTTCGAGAATTAAATACCTAATCCTAATATTTTAATAATTGGGTACTTTTAGATACCATGCTTAAAGCAATTATTATAGATGATGAAGCGAAGGCTAGAAGAATTCTTGAGACCTTTATAATTGAATATTGCCCACAAATCCAGATCTTGGCACTAGCCCAGGATGTACCTCAGGCAGTTAAAGCCATTCAAAAATTAAAACCTGATGTTGTTTTCTTAGATATAGAAATGCCAGGCTATAATGGATTTCAATTACTTGATTTTTTTGGAGAAATTGATTTTGAAATAATATTTACTACTGCCTATAGTGAGTTTGCTTTAAGGGCATTTCAGGTAAGTGCAATTGATTATTTGTTAAAACCTATTCAGATTGATCAATTAATTGCGGCTGTTCACAAACTTGAAAAAATTCATGGTAACTCGTTTATTAGAGAAAGGATGGAAACCCTTCAAAAAAATTTAGAGGAGTATAAATTAAAAAAAATTGTTATTCCTCTAAGTGAGGGAAGTCTTTTTGTAGAATTAAATGATATCGTTTTCTTAAAAGCGGAGGGTAGTTATGCCAATATTTTTTTCAAAGATGGAAATAAAGTAATTGTAAGTAAAAACCTGAAAGATTATGAAGACCAACTCACATTGGAAGAAGGTTTTTTTAGAACCCATCGAAGCTTTTTGATAAATACAAATTATATTAAACATATTAGTAGTGATGGGTCAGAAGCAACTATGGTGAATCAATCTATTATTAATATTTCGAGGGATCGCAAACAGGAATTTGCCAATTACATGAAACAAAAACATGTGGGTTAATTTTATTCGAATGGGAGCCGATTATCTTCTTTTGGCAAAATCGAAAAACTTTTTCTGTGGAATTTACTTAACCCAATTTCGGCAATAGCTTTTCTGTGATCCAAAGTACCATAACCCTTATTGCTGATCCAATTATAGGCAGGAAATTTTTTATGGAGCTTTTGCATAAATGCGTCTCGATGTGTTTTTGCGAGAATACTTGCTGCAGCAATGCTAGCATACTTGCCATCTCCTTTAATTACACATTGGTGTGGAATCATGGAATAATTTTGAAATCTATTCCCATCAATTAAAAGATATTCGGGTATTATTTTTAATTGCTGTATTGCTAGATGCATTGCCTTGATAGATGCCTTTAGAATATTAATTCGATCAATTTCTTCCTGTGATACTTTTGCTACTGCCCATGCTAAAGCAGTATGCTCGATAATTTCTTTTAGTAGTAAACGATTTTTTTCTGACACCTTTTTACTATCATTTAAAAGTGGGTGTGAAAAGTCTTTTGGTAGAATCACAGCTGCTGCAAAAACAGGTCCTGCATAACAACCCCGTCCTGCTTCGTCACAGCCAGCTTCTATGAGATTATTTTGATAGTACGACAATAACATATATCTAAAATTCCCAAAACTTTATTACAGTATCAAATTCATTTTACAAAACGCATTCTAGAAAAAATATACTACTAACTTTGCCCTGTTTGAAAATGTTTTATATGCAGAAAATTGATAGGTCTTCAAAACTGGTTGCAATATGGCTCCTGATTGGAGTTGGAATGACGGTGATACAAATTGCGCTTGGGGGCATTACCCGATTAACTGGCAGCGGATTGTCGATTACACAGTGGGATGTGGTTACGGGTTCTTTACCCCCTTTAAACGAACAACAATGGGTAATAGAATTTAACAAATACCGCCAAACTCCTCAGTTTCAATACTTGAATTTTGAATTTACCGTAACTGATTTCAAGTTTATTTTTTTCTGGGAATGGTTTCATCGTTTATGGGCAAGAACCATCGGATTAGTTTTTGCTGCTGGTTTTATTTATTTCCTTGTGAAAAGGCATTTTAAAAAAGAAATGATACAGCCTTTTTTATTCTTATTTGCACTTGGGGCACTTCAGGGGGCTATTGGTTGGATTATGGTGGCAAGTGGATTAACTGGTGATGCTGTATATGTAAAGCCAACTCGTTTGGCGCTTCATTTTATTTTTGCCCTGGGATTGTTGACTTATACATATTGGTTTGCCCTGAGTTTATTAGTGAAACCTCAACAAATAATTATTCATTCAGGAATCCGCAAATGGAATCTTGCGATCATTGCAGTACTTATTTTTCAATTATTATACGGTGCTTTAATGGCAGGACATAAAGCCGCAAATGTAGCAGCTACCTGGCCTACCATTAACGGAGAATGGATTCCTGCTCAATTATCGAATGGCAACAACTTTTTTGTGAACGCCATTGATAATAAAATATGGGTTCATTTTGTACATCGGGGGCTTGCGTATCTTTTACTGGTAATGGTTTCTATTTGGTCTTTCCAGTTATATAAAACTAAAGGTGGCTTGCTTTTTAGTTACCTGCGTACAATGCCCATTGCAATCATTTTAATACAAGTACTATTAGGTATTTTAACTGTACTTGAAAGTGCAAATATATTGGCAGGTAACTGGGGAATGTTTGAATGGATGGCCGAATTACACCAGTTAGTGGGTATGCTATTTTTATTGGTATTGGTTTCGATGTTATATGTGGTGAGACCCAAACAAGGTTAGAAATATTTGTTTAAGTTGGCTGAATCAAAGTAAAGCAGTTGGGAATCATTTCGATTTTGAACTCGGCTGCCGTTTCTTTTGGTTCTCCATCAATATGAAAGGGAGCGTGCTTATTATTTTTTATGGTAAGTGCATTCGTTTGAAAATACAAGATATTGTTCTTGCTCAGGTTCTCTACTAATTCAGTTAATTTATTATTGCCCCTAATTTGTTTTAATACTGCAAAGGGCATTTTTGCTTTGTTCATTTTTTGAACTACTACAATATCTAATAATCCATCATTTAAACTTGCTTTTGGGGCAATGGTAACATTATTTCCAAACTGGTTGCTATTTGCTATACTGATGAAGTAGGCGTCAGTGAAAAAGGAAAAATTTTCTAGTACTATTTCAAATTGGTATGGGTGGGCTTTGAAATAATTAATCAGACCTTGTTGCGTATACGTCATCAAACCCCTGGATGCTTTACTGGCAAAATCATGCGCTACCTGTGCGTCAAATCCTACACCACTAAGCATGCAAGAAAATTGGTTGTTGACCAGAAATGCATCAACCAGTTTTGCTTCGCCCTTAAGAATTAGCTGAATAGCTTCGATTGGTTTTTTTGGAATGCCTGCTGCAAGTGCAAGTCCATTTCCCGACCCAACGGGAATAATTCCGAACTGAATTTTAGTGTTACGTAATGCGTTTACTACTTGGTTAACAGTACCATCACCTCCAATGATAACGATATCTGTGACCTCTTCTGTTTCTATCTTATCTATTAAATCGTCATAATCCCCCGATGCATTGGTGAAAATAAATTCAAAAGGAATTTCTTTACCCTGCATCTCAGTATGCACCAAGCGGAGAATTTCATCTTTTTTGGTATTGCCAGAAATGGGATTGACTAAAAAGTTGATCTTTCTCTTCATAAAATCTATATCAAATAATCTTTGGAATTATGTCATTACCATTTCAGTAATGCAGAAGCCCAAGTAAACCCACTACCGAAAGCTGCCAAACAAACTAGATCGCCTTCTTTTATTTTTCCATTTTGCCAAGCTTCACACAATGCAATTGGAACAGATGCTGCAGTTGTGTTTCCGTATTTCATAATGTTGTTATATACTTGATCATCGCGAAGTTTTAGTTTCTGTTGTACAAACTGACTAATCCTAAGATTTGCCTGATGGGGAATTAAGATATTTAAATCTTCAGTGGTATACCCATTTTGGGTTAATGCCTCTATAATTACTTCTGGAAATTTTACGATCGCTTTTTTAAATACAGTTGGGCCATCCATGAATGGAAATAACTGTGCATGATCGATCATTTTATGACTCATAAACATTTCACCAATTTCTGCATCATCAAAGTCCGCAACCGGTGTTTCTATCCAATGGTTAGCATGTGAACCTGGGTTGTATTGTGCGAGTATTTCTGCACTTGCACCATCACTATGTAAATGAGTGCTTAATATTCCTTGATTCGCTTTTTCAGTAGGTTGCAATACAACAGCGCCAGCTCCATCTCCGAAAATCACAGATACATTTCTACCCCTTGTGCTATAATCCAATCCCATACTATGTTTTTCAGCACCAATCACTAATATGTTTTTATACATGCCAGATTTAATAAACTGATCAGCTACACTAATGGCATATAAAAAACCACTACACTGGTTACGAATATCCAATGCACCCACTTCTTTCATATTCATCGCTCTTTGAACAAGTACCCCACATCCTGGGAAATAATAATCCGGCGATAATGTGGCAAAAACAATGAAGTCGATATCCTGCGCAGTAATACCAGCTCTTTCAATCGCAATTTTTGCAGCTTCCACTGCCATCGTGGTGGTAGTTTCTTCTGTACGTTTTGCGAACCTCCTTTCTTGAATACCCGTTCTTTCCTGAATCCAACTATCATCTGTATCCATCCATTTTTTCAGATCATTATTGGTAACCACTTGTTCTGGAACATACATTCCAATACCTGCAATTTTACTGAGGGACATAACAATCGTTTTAGTTTATGCTGACGAAGATAAGAGAATTTGAAATCGTCATTATTCTTTATTTTATGGCATTCATATGCATGATTTCTTGCATAAAATTGCTGGTTTCTTTTTCTACTCCAGGAACATCTTTCGATAATATAGGCGAGCCAAGTACATGATTTCCTGTATTGGGCATGGCAACTCCACGTTTCAATTCCTTTGCAGTTCCCAATTGTGTAAACATTTCTTTTGTGGCACTTACTTTTACCACAGGGTCCTGATTTTTTTCATCTTTAAAATAGTAAAGCGTTAATACTGGCTGCTTAATCGATTGGAAAGTTGCAGTATTCATTTTGGTTTCAAGTAATTCTTCCAATGAAGCCACTGCTTCTAATCTGTATTTTGTATTCCAATATTTAGCATATACAGTATCTGCCTGAATAATATTATAATTAGAACCTTTTACTAGTCTTGCAATTTGCACTCCCCATGGATTGTTCAATAGCCATGCATTTGGATCGTTAACGGCAATATTGGGTGAGTATAATATTAGGCCCGCTACTTCCGGATAAGTTGCAGCTAATTGTAATGCCAAAGTGCCACCTGTTGATGTTCCCATTAAAATTACTTTTTCACCTAACTGTTTCCCTATGGCATATGCCTGCTTAGCAGTTTCCCATAAATTATCGGCAGTCAGATTAACCAATGCCTCAGTAGTATCAATACCATGTTCTGCTAATCTTGCTAAGTATAAGTTACAGCCAAATTTTTTTGCCATGTCTATATGTGTGGGCGCGCCTTCCATTTTGCTGGCACTAAATCCGTGCAGGTAAACAATGGCGTATGCTGTTTTTTGTTTACCAATTGGATCTGCCCAAATGATTTCTGCTTCATTATTTTTTTTAACGGCATGCTTAGATTCAACTTGCTGTACATAATTTAATAAGGCAATTGGTTCAGCAGGTACAGAGGGTAATTCTGAACTGTAAACAGGTTTTGCAGGATGTGGTCCGAACCAGTAAACAAAAAAAAGCACCAGGGTTATTGTAAGAAATATTTTAAGCAAACGCATGAAGTAATCATTTAAGATGAAAAATTAAATTAGATGAAAATATTGAATCGATCATAGAAAGCTGGTTCATTGGTGTAATAATTTAACTATATTGGCTAACCAAAATTGCTGTATGACTGCACCAAAACGATTTCTTGCCCTGGATGTATTCAGGGGGATGACTATTTGCCTGATGATCATTGTAAATACGCCAGGAAATGATATGACTTTTGCTCCGCTACTTCATGCCAAATGGCATGGATTTACTCCAACTGATCTAGTATTTCCATCCTTTTTATTTGCTGTTGGTAATGCGATGAGTTTTGTAATGCCTAAATGGGCGGGTATGAGTCAATCTGCCATTCTTACCAAAATATTCAAACGCACAGCGCTCATATTTCTACTTGGGTTTTTAATGTATTGGTTTCCCTTTGTGCGATACAATGAAAATAGCCACCAATTTATGATGGCTCCATTAAGTGATACCAGGATATTAGGCGTGCTACAAAGAATAGCACTTTGTTATGGTATTGGATCTTTGATGATTTATTTCCTGAAACCAAGGCTGGCACTAATTGCAAGTATTTTTTTTCTATTTCTCTATTGGGGTCTTTGTGTTTGGTTCGGAGATTCTTCTGATCCATTTAGTATTACTGGGAATGCCGGTTTGAAATTAGACCTCTGGTTATTTGGTGAATCTCATTTATACCATGGTGAAGGTTTTGCCTTTGATCCGGAAGGACTATTAAGCACTTTACCAGCTATCGCCAATGTAGTTGCCGGGTTTACAGTTGGGGCATATGTTCAGAAAAAAGGGAAGGAATTTGAGGGACTAACAAAACTTTTATTAACTGGTGCCTTGTTGTTATTTCTTGCTTATTGTTGGAATATGGTTTTCCCTATCAACAAAAAACTATGGACTTCCAGCTTTGTTTTAATCACGGTAGGGCTCGATTGCATCATCATTTCGGCTATTATTTATCTGATCGACTTCAAAAACAAGACGAGATTTACTTATTTCTTCGAGGTCTTGGGTAAAAACCCACTTTTTGTGTATTTGCTATCTGAAATTTTGGTCATTTGCTTGTATATCACTCCAATGGGAGATAACTTAAACCTATTCAGCTGGATATATATAAGTATATTTAGTTATGCTGGAAATTATTTTGGATCTCTGCTCTTTTCAGTGAGCTATATGATGGTTTGTTGGTCAGTTGGTTATGCATTAGACAAGCGTAAAATCTATGTTCGTGTATAGCCATTCTATTAAGTTTTAAGTTGCCCATTGCCCTCCGGCCTTAAAGCCGTACCTTTGCAGCCTTAAAATTTTACATGGAAATAAGAAATATTGCTATCATCGCCCACGTAGATCATGGCAAAACAACATTGGTAGACCGTATTTTACAGACTACTAAGGTCTTTAGAGACAACCAGGATACTGGCGATTTGATCATGGATAGTAACGACCTTGAAAGAGAAAGGGGTATTACCATCTTCAGTAAAAATGCAGCTGTTACCTATAAAGGAGTAAAAATAAATGTAATTGATACACCAGGTCACTCTGACTTTGGTGGAGAAGTTGAACGTGTGTTGAAAATGGCTGATGGTGTTATCCTTTTGGTGGATGCATTTGAAGGACCTATGCCTCAAACACGTTTCGTATTACAAAAAGCATTACACCTTAATCTTAAGCCGATTGTTGTTATCAATAAAGTAGATAAGGCAAACTGCAGACCTGATGAAGTGCATGATGCAGTTTTTGAATTATTCTTCAATCTAGATGCAACAGAAGAACAATTAAATTTTCCTACTTTCTATGGTAGTGGTAAAAACGGTTGGTTCAACGACAGCTTAACCCAAACTGAAGACATTCTTCCTTTGATGGATGGTATTATTAAATATGTACCAGAACCAAAAGTATCTGATGGAACTTTGCAAATGCAAATTACTTCTTTAGATTATTCTTCTTTCTTAGGAAGAATTGCCATTGGAAAAGTAACAAGAGGTTTGATAAAAGAAGGACAAACTATTGCACTTGTTCAAGGTGATGGTACGTTTAAAAGAAGTAAAGTAAAAGAATTATACGTGTTTGAAGGCATGGGTAAACGCAAGGTAGCAGAAGTGTTAACTGGCGATTTGTGTGCAGTGGTTGGTTTAGATGATTTCAATATTGGTGATACTATTGCTGATCTTGAAAATCCAGAAGCCTTACCAGTAATTAGTGTTGATGAGCCTACGATGAGTATGACTTTCAGCATTAACAACTCTCCTTTCTTTGGAAAGGATGGTAAGTTTGTTACTTCACGTCACCTGCGTGATCGTTTGATGAAAGAAACTGAAAAGAACTTAGCATTACGTGTAGAAGATACAGATAGTGCTGATAGCTTTTTAGTATTCGGTCGCGGTATCTTACACCTTGGAATTCTTGTTGAAACCATGCGTCGTGAGGGATATGAATTAACTGTGGGTAATCCTCAGGTATTGGTGAAACAAATTGATGGCAAGAAACACGAGCCATATGAAAATTTGGTAGTTGATGTACCAGGTGAATTTAGCGGTAAAGTAATCGACCTTGTTACCCAACGGAAGGGTGAAATGCAGATCATGGAAAGCAAAGGTGAAATGCAACATTTGGAGTTTGAAATTCCTTCTCGTGGATTGATTGGCTTACGTTCTCAAATGCTTACAAATACTGCTGGTGAAGCTGTAATGGCACACCGCTTTATTGAGTACAAACCTTGGAAAGGACCAATTCCTGGAAGAAGTAATGGTGTATTGATTGCAAAGTTTGGGGGTACTACCACCGCTTACTCTATTGATAAATTACAAGATCGTGGATCGTTCTTTATTGAACCAAGCGATGAAGTATATGCTGGCCAGGTGATTGCAGAACATATTAAACCAGGTGATTTAAATGTGAATGCAGTGGAAATGAAAAAGCTAACCAACCACCGTGCAAGCGGAAGTGATGATAGCGTTCGTATCGTTCCAAAATTGCAGTTTACTTTAGAAGAGTGTATGGAATATATTCAACAAGATGAGTGTATAGAAGTTACTCCTAAAAATATTCGTATGCGTAAAGTGGTATTGAATGAAGATGACAGAAAGAAGAGCTCAAAGAGCATGCAAAGCGAAGCAGTTGGATAATATCCTTGATATCATCCTTGAATGAATAGTTTACGATCCCTGGCGTTGCCGGGGATTTTTTTGTTTTTTTAGGAAATTATTGGCCAAATATATGGAGCACATCTTTAGAACTTACGTAATATTGAATGCATCAATAGATATTTGGTTATGAAAAAATTAATTCATTCGCTTGTATTGGCATGCTTGCTGATCAGTGTATTTTCTTGTACGAAATCAAGTACAACTTCTACTACAAATATGCGCTTCATTAATTTATCACCTAATGCAGGTGCCTTGGATGTGTATACTAACAGTGCTTTGGTTGTAGGAAATGTAAGTTATGGATCTGCATCTAGTTACCAATCTATTAATGCCGCATCTACAGCAGTATCTTTTACACTTGCCGGAACATCGAGTATGGTTGGTTCGGGTAGTATTGCATTTAATGCGAACAATTATTATTCTGCAATAGTCTACGACTCTGTATCAAATATAAAGGGAAATCTTTTTCAAGACGATAGAACAGCACCACCAACAGGAAAGGCTTTCATTCGCTTTCTCGATTATGCAAATGTGAATTCATCGATTGATATTCTTAGATCTGCAACAACTCCTATCAAACTTTTCGCAAGTAGAAATTATACAGACCATATCACTACACTTTCTTATCTGGCTTATACCGCAATTGAACCGGGTACTTTTAATCTTTCTGCAGTAGTTGCAGGTACCAGCAGTACCATTACTCAATTGCCAAATTTTGAAGCAGTAGCTGGTAAGTCTTATACCATTGTTTTAAAGGGCTTCTATGGTGGAACAGGTGCTCAGGCAGTATTTTTAGGTCCAATCACTGACCAATAAAAATAAAAAAAGTAACACTGAGAATGAAAATCATTGCTCAGTGTTACTTTTAAATTTAGTTAATTACTTTTTAGTTACGCTAACTTCAGAAACAGTGTTAGTTTTAACAGCTACATCAAAAATTTCTTTGTAAGAACCTTTCTCAGTATTAATTAAGAAAGTTAATTTGTTTACATCCTGGCTCGCAGGGAATACAAATTTCTTATCAAATACTTTATCTGTAAATTTATCTGAATAGATAACTTCACCGTACTCATCTAATACATACACTTTAAAAGATTTACCAGTTTCATTGTTGAATTTAACATTGAAGAACAAGCTTTCTTTTTCAGTACCTACATATTTAACTTCTACTTTCTTGGTAGGGTCAATAGAGACTCTTGTACTACCAGTGTTTGCGCTTGCAGAAAGAAAGAACATAGCAGCTAATACATTGCCTAAGAAAAATCTTTTTGCGATTGTGTTGATTGATTGCTTTTTCATGTTTTTTTAATTTTTAAGATTAAATAAATTGATAACGAACTTCTTGATGGCACAAGCAATCTGTAAAACAGATATTTTTTTCTTCTCAGATGGTGTAGCAAAACGTAGACAAAAAAATCAACTTGCATCCGTAATGTTTGACGTTTGTCTTGGATGGTCGATTCAATGATTAATACCTTAACTAAAAAAAGGTAACCCCAATTTTTTGAGATTACCCTACTATTTTAGTTATTATCTTTATAACCTATTGTAAATCAATTAATTACCTGCTTGTTAAGATTGTGGTTTATTTAAAGTGTCCCAGAGTAAGTCTTTTAATTCTGTTAAACCTTTGTTAGTAATCGAAGAAATAAATAGTAATGGAATGTTAGCAGGCAATTCTTTTTTGATAGCTTCTTTTAATTCTTCATCCAACATATCTGATTTACTTATTGCTATCACAAAATCTTTTTGTAACAATTCGGGATTGTATTCTTCTAATTCGTTTCTTAATATTTCGAACTCTTTACGATGATCATCACTGTCTGCTGGAATTAAAAATAGGAGTGCTGAGTTTCTTTCGATATGTCTTAAAAAACGATGGCCTAAACCTTTTCCTTCAGCAGCACCTTCAATAATTCCAGGTAAATCCGCAATACAAAATGATTTGTTATCACGATAAGATACCATCCCCAATTGCGGTGTTAAAGTGGTAAATGCATAGTTGGCAATTTTTGGTTTAGCAGCAGTAATTACAGAAAGCAACGTAGATTTTCCTGCATTGGGAAATCCTACCAAACCCACGTCTGCCAATACTTTCAACTCTAATACCTTCCAGCCTTCCATTCCGGGTTCTCCTGGTTGTGAGTGCTCAGGTGCCTGATTAGTGGGAGTTGCAAAATTGCTATTTCCCAATCCTCCTCTACCACCTTTCATTAAAATAATTTCCTGCCCGTCTTCTAATATCTCAGCTTCTATTTTACCTGTTTCTTCATCTCTTGCAATAGTACCCAGTGGAACTTCGATAATAATATCTTGTCCGTCTTTTCCTGTGCAATTATTTTTACTTCCCATCTCTCCATCTTCTGCTAATACATTTTTAAAATAACGTAAATGCAAAAGGGTCCATAAATTACTATTGCCTCTTAAAATAATATGCGCACCACGGCCACCATCACCACCATCGGGTCCGCCCATTGCCGTTAATTTATTACGCATAAAATGGCGAGATCCTGCACCTCCATGGCCCGAATGACAAAATATACGGATGAGATCGATAAAATTACTTCTTTCAGACACGCTGTAAATTCATTAAATGTGTGATTGCAAATTGCAACAGGCAAAGTTACGTTAAATAATTTTCTTGCCTGTTCCAAGCAGTTGATGCAAAGATCATTCGCCTTTAAACTGAGGTGTTCTTTTTTCTAAAAATGCCAGAACTCCTTCTTTAAAATCGTAAGTAACTGCTGCTTTCTGCTGATAGTTGTCTTCTAATTCCAATTGTTGCTCCATGGTATTAAGATAACTTTGGTTTAAAGCATGTTTGATATAAGCCAAAGCTTTTGTTGGCATATTTGCTAATGTATTAGCGACACTAGTAGACTCGCCAATAAAATTTTCATTGTCAAATACTTTATAGATCATTCCCATTTGAAATGCTTCTTGTGCACTAATCTTTTCTCCTAACATCATCAAAGCAGAAGCCCGTTGAAGACCAATTAATCTTGGAAGTGTATAAGTTCCGCCACTATCTGGGATCAATCCGATCTTAGAGAATGCTTGTATAAAACTTGCACCGTTAGTTGCTAATACTATATCACAAGCTAGTGCAATATTTACTCCTGCGCCTGCTGCTACGCCATTCACCGCAGCAATAACAGGTTTTGGAATATGTCTAATTTTTTTTATAATTGGATTGAAGTGCTCGCTTAAAATTTTATCCATACCGGGCCCGAGAGGGTCAATTACTTCCGACAGATCCTGACCAGATGAAAATCCTTTTCCTGATCCTGTAAGATACACGCAACGCACATCTTTTACAGTAGCCGCTTCATCTAAATAATTTTGAAAAAGAAGGGCCATTTCTCTGTTAAAAGAATTTAATTTATCTGGTCGGTTAAATGTAATGAACGCAATATTATTTTCTATATGAAATAAAACGGAAGACATAAATGTGAATTGAAAGATGAATGGATATTATTTAATGACATTTAAAATAATCGAAAGGTTCTAAACAAGTATTGCATTTGTAAAGTGCTTTGCACGCTGTACTACTAAATTCTGAAACTAGTATCGTTTGTATAGAACCACATTGTGGACATGCGATCTTTAGATCTGCCAATGCGATATTCTCACAGCTTTTGCCAATGGGTGCTGCTATGCCATATTTTTTTAATTTTTCTTTTCCTGATTCACTCATCCAATCTGTTGTCCACGCTGGGAAAAGTGTTTGCTCCAATCGAATATTTGTAAAACCAGCAACAGTTAAAGAAACAAGAATATCTGTATTGATCATATCAACAGCCGGGCAAGCGGAATAAGTTGGCGTATACCAGATCAATACTTCATGAGGAGTATCAGTAGATGTATGGTTAACTTTTACAGAACGTATGATACCTAAATCGATAATAGATAAGACCGGAATTTCCGGATCAGTTATCTTTTCTAATAATTGCCATATCTTTTTTTCAAGATCATTCATACACTTCTCAGTTTTACCATGCTGCATTTGGATATGCCCTTTGTAAAAATTGCATTTCTGCTAAAATATATCCCAGATGTTCTGTGTGATTACCTTTCTTGCCACCATCTTGAGAAAATGCAATGGTAGGTGCTGTCAAACCTGCCTCAGATAATACAGCACCCAATTTTTCTTCAAAATTTTCTCTGATAGTCAGATGCGAATCTCCAAGTATATTCAATTCGTAATCCGAGAAATTTGTCCACTCATTTGTATAAGGCCAAATAGCATCTAATGCATCTTTCATTTTCTGTGTACTCTCTGAAGTGCCATCTCCTAAACGAATAACCCACTCTGAGCTCCAGCGAAAATGATAGGTGATTTCTTTCAATGATTTCGAAGCGATAGCTGCTAATTGTTTATCTGCATTCTTTTCTAATTCCTGGTATACACAAAACTGATATGCAGAAACGATCAATTGTTTTAGCACCGTTCTGCCCCAATGCCCATTTGGTAATTCTACCAATAAACAATTTTTAAAATCCCAACTGTCGCGTAAATAGGCTAAACTGTCTTCCGTTAATTGTTCACCAGAACTTTCTAAAATTAGTTTTGCAGCATACTGATAAAAATTTCTTGCTTGCCCAATTTGATCTAATGCAATATTTGTTAGTGCGATATCTTGTTCTAAAATCGGACCATGGCCACACCACTCACTATTCCTATGTCCCATGATCAAGGCATTGTCTCCTAAATGAAGGAGAAATTTGATTAAGGGGTTTTCAATTTCTTGGGTTGTCATCATTATGCACTAAAATTTTATGCCAGTTTACATATGTTTCAATTCGTCGGGCAATTCATAAAAGCTTGGATGGCGGTATATTTTATCATTTGCTGGATCAAATAATGTATCAGCGTCATCTGGATTGCTCGCATGAATATATTTACTTTCTACTACCCAGATACTTACGCCCTCAGTTCTGCGTGTATAGACATCTCTTGCATTTTCCATGGCCATCACTGCATCTGCAGCGTGTAAACTTCCAGCATGTTTATGATCTAAACCTTGTTTACTTCTAATAAAGACTTCCCAGAGAGGCCACTCTTGTATGGTTTGTCTTGATGGGCTATTTTCGACCAACGCTTTTTTTTCTTCTCCATAATCGCCGTAGAAAAATTTTCTGACAAATGTTTGCATAGTATTAAATTGAAAAATTCTTAAGACTGTTTAGATTTTTTTTCGGAATAAGCAAGGGCTGCTTCTCGAACCCAGGCACCTTCATCCCATGCCTTTCTTCTTGCATCCAATCTTTCTTTATTGCAAGGGCCATTACCTTGTATCACTTGTTTGAACTCTTCCCAATTGATGGCTCCAAAATCGTATTGTTTTTTTTCTTCGTTCCATTTTAGATCCGGGTCGGGAAGCGTCATACCTAAAATTTTTACCTGCTCTGCAATCATGTTTACGAACTTCTGGCGCAACTCGTCATTTGAAAAACGTTTGATTTTCCATTGCATACTCTGAATGGTATTAGTACTCTCATCATCTGGTGGTCCGAACATCATTAAGCAAGGCCACCACCATCTATTGATGGCGTCTTGACACATTCTTTTTTGTTCATCTGTTCCTTTACTCAAAACCAATAAACTTTCAAAACCCTGTCGTTGATGAAAACTTTCTTCTTTACATACCCTTACCATCGCTCTGGCATAGGGTCCGTAGCTGGTTCTGCAAAGTGGTACCTGATTCATAATAGCAGCACCATCTACCAACCACCCAACGGCACCCATGTCTGCCCAGGTAAGTGTTGGATAATTAAAAATGGAAGAATATTTTGCTTTGCCTGCATGTAATTGATGGTACATTTCATCTCTTGAGATCCCAAGTGTTTCTGCGGCAGAGTATAGGTATAATCCATGACCCGCTTCATCTTGAATTTTGGCTAATAATATTACTTTTCTTTTTAAACTAGGTGCTCTTGAGATCCAGTTGCCCTCTGGTAACATTCCTACCACTTCGCTATGTGCATGCTGACTAATCTGCCTTATTAAAGTATGTCGATATTTCTGGGGCATCCAGTCTTTCGGCTCAATCTTGATTTCTTGATCAATCTTTTGCTGAAACTGTTCTTCTAAGTTTGTTCCCATATACAATTTGTTATAAATTAAATATCAAAATCAACCACTACTTTTTCTGACCTAGGATGAGACTGACAGGTAAGAATATATCCCTGATCTATTTCGTCGGGCTCTAATCCATATACCCGATCCATTTCAATTTCACCTGTCAATAATTTGGCCTTGCAGGTACAGCACACACCTTTCTTGCAGGCAAATGGTAAATCAGCACCAGTGGCTAATGCGGCGTTAAGAATATTATTCCCTTTGTAGGAAAGTGTAAAATTGAAAGACCTTCCATCTTGTTTAATTGTTATGTTACTCTCTGAGATACTTTCTTGTGTTTGTAATTCAAGATCTATTTTACTTTGCGGGGCTGCTTTGATGTTAAATAATTCAAAGTGAATTTTTTGTTGATTAATCCCAATTCTTTCGAGATAAGATTGAATTGAAAAGATCATTTCCTCAGGCCCGCACAAAAAAAAGGCCTGTATGTTTTGGGGATGAATAGTACTCTCTAATATTTTTTTACACTTTGCTTCGTCAATTCTTCCAAAATGAATATCAGAATCTGTTTTTTCTCTGGAAAGTATATTAATGAGGCGGAAACGTTCGAGGTATTTATTTTTTAAGGATTCAATAGCTTCTTTGAAAATAATACTATGCCTGTTTTTGTTGCCATATACCAATGTAAAGTTGCTTTTGGGTTCTGTTTGTAAGGTGGTTTTGATGATAGATAGAATCGGCGTTATTCCACTACCTGCTGCAAATGCCATATAGTTATTTTCATTTTTGGCAGAAAGTAGGGTATGAAACTTTCCAGCAGGCGGCATAACCTCTAATTGATCCCCTATTTTTAATAAGTTGTTGGCATAGTTTGAGAATAAACCATTCGGTATTTTCTTAATAGCAATTCTCAATTCCTGATCCAATGGGCTGCTACAAATGGAATAGTTCCTGCGTACCGATTCATGGTTGAACTCTTTTTTAATTGTGATATACTGCCCTTGCGTAAAAGCATACAATTCTGCTAATTCTTTTGGAATAGTAAAAGCAATAGAAACACAATCGACCGTTTCCTTTCGAATGTCTTTTACAATAAGTCTATTAAATTGTGATGGCATTTTTTATTTTAACGATTCACCAATCCGCCTACTAGAATACTGATCATGTTTTCTTCTAATTCTTCTGCAGTGATCTTTTGTGTGGATCTATGCCAGCTTTCAATTCCGCTGATGGCGTGCAACATAATAAGCACAGCAGTAGGTGCATCTATACTTTTAATTTGATGCTCATTAATTCCTGTTTCTATAATTGCAGCAAATCTTTTTCTATAGATCCTTCGTTGGTTCTGAAAATTTGATAAATAAGGATCCGATAAGTGTTTCCACTCTCTATCACTTACATAAACTTCTTCATAATGGTGAAGCATTTCGTTGATATGAAAACGAAGTAATTTTTCGATCTTGTTTACAGCATTCGTATTTTCTGCCTCTACCTCATCTATTTTGTGCACGAATCTATTTGCCACACTAAAACAGAGTTCATGCAATATTTCGGTCTTCGATTTTATATGATTGTATAAACTTGCAGCTTCCACACCCACAGCCTCAGCCAAGTCTCGCATGCTTGCTGCTTTAAATCCTTTTTCCCTAAATAGCGTTGCTGCTTTAGCAACAATCACTTCTTTACGTGTGAGGTTATTTTCAGTTTTAATTCTTGCCATGCTACAAATATAATATACTAACGAATGTTAGCGATGTTTTGATCAAAAAAAAGATTTTTTGTTAGTTTTCATAAATTCACACTCAATAAATAGACCAGAACAAAACTGCTTTTATAAAAGAAAACAGTATTCAGTAAAGGGTTTTAGGCATAAATCACCTAGTTTCGCGCCCGATAACAAACTTAATATTATGTCTTTAGTAGTTGTAGGTTCAATGGCTTTTGATGCTATAGAAACACCCTTTGGGAAAAGTGATAAAATTATTGGAGGAGCTGGTACTTATATTGCTTGGTGTGCTTCTAATTTTACCCCTATTAAGCAAATTTCAATAGTTGGTGGAGATTTCCCAGATGCCGAATTGAAAGCACTTACAGATAGAAAGGTGGACTTAGAAGGTGTGCAAATTAAAAAAGACGAAAAAACTTTTTTCTGGAGCGGCAGATATCATATGGATATGAATACCCGAGATACGCTCGATACGCAATTAAACGTGTTAGAAAATTTTCAACCCGTTGTGCCAGATAGTTATCAGGATTGTGAGTTTTTGATGTTGGGTAATTTGGTGCCTGCAGTTCAGCGTTCAGTAATTGAGCAGCTCAAAACCAGGCCCAAACTGATTATCATGGACACGATGAATTTCTGGATGGAGATTGCTATGGAAGAATTAAAGAAAACAGTTGCCTTGGTGGATGTATTAATGGTAAACGATAGTGAAGCACGACAATTAAGTGGAGATTACTCTTTAGTGAAAGCTGCAAAGACTATTATGAAAATGGGACCTAAATACCTGATCATTAAAAAAGGGGAACACGGTGCCTTATTATTTCATGAAGAAAAGGTATTCTTTGCACCAGCTTTACCATTGGAAGAAGTTTTTGATCCTACAGGAGCTGGAGATACTTTTGCAGGTGGTTTTATCGGTCATATTGCAAAGACAAAAGATATTTCTTTCGAGAACATGAAAACGGCCATCATTGTGGGTTCTGCAATGGCATCATTTTGTGTAGAGAAGTTTGGCACACAAAAATTAAGAGAAATTAATAAGGCAGATATTGATGCAAGGATTGCAGAATTTGTGCAGTTAGTGAACTTCGATATTGAGTTGGTGTAATTGGTTACTGAAAATAATTTTGGCATTTTTAAGCTTTCACGATATTTTCGCAACATAATGATAACATTGAAACATACAAAACGTAATAAGAAACCTCTCTAAAGGGAAGGTGTCTCCACGTTGTGTATGATTAATATACTTTGAGGCCTTCCCAAATTGGGGAGGCCTTTTAATTTTCAATCACTTTAAACAATATAAAATGAAAGTAGCCGTAGTAGGTGCCACCGGCTTAGTAGGCACTAAAATGTTGCAGGTATTAGCAGAGCGTAATTTTCCGGTTTCAGAAATTGTTCCAGTGGCTTCTGAAAGATCAGTTGGTAAAGAAGTGATCTTTAAGGGTAAAAGCTATAAGGTAGTGAGTATGGACGATGGTATTGCAGCTAAACCAGCCGTGGCTATCTTTTCTGCAGGTGGTGGAACATCCCTTGAATGGGCCCCTAAATTTGCAGCAGCTGGAATTAGGGTCATCGATAATTCTTCTGCATGGAGGATGGATCCTAACAAAAAATTAGTGGTTCCTGAAGTAAATGCTTCAGTACTAACTGCGGAAGACTATATCATTGCCAATCCCAACTGTTCTACTATTCAGATGGTTGTTGCCTTGCAGCCCTTACATAGCAAGTATAAAATTAAAAGAATTGTAGTAAGTACTTATCAAAGTGTTACAGGTACAGGTAAGAAAGCAGTTGATCAATTGTTTAATGAAAGAAAAGGTGTGGAAGGCGAAATGGCATATAAATACCAGATCGACCTGAACGTGATTCCTCAAATTGATGTGTTCTTGGATAATGGTTATACCAAAGAAGAAATGAAAATGGTGAAAGAAACCAACAAGATCATGCAAGATGATAGCATTCGTGTAACTGCCACTACTGTTCGTATACCTGTAGTAGGTGGACATAGTGAAAGTGTGAATGTGGAATTTGAAAATGAGTTTGATTTAACTGAGGTTAAAAATTTATTAGCTACATCTCCAGGAATTATTCTTCAGCAGGATGATGCTAATCAATTGTATCCTATGCCACTATGGGCACATGAGAAGGATGAAGTTTTTGTGGGAAGATTACGTAGAGACGAAACCCAGGAAAAAACTTTAAATATGTGGATTGTAAGTGATAACCTCAGGAAAGGTGCTGCAACAAATGCTATACAGATCGCTGAATACATGATCTCAAAAAGTCTATTATAAAACTTGTGGTAATTTTTTTCAAAGCCTCCGAAAACCCGGAGGCTTTGTTTTATCACTATCACGAAATGCTTTTGTAACTTTAAGGAAGAATGAACAGTATGAAGCTTCTTTCAGCTCAACAGTTTCGTGATTGGGATGCTTATACCATTAAGCACGAACCCATTAGTTCTATCGATTTAATGGAACTTGCAGCCTTAGAATGTGCGGAATATATTGCAACAGAATATACCATTGTTAGAACCATCCTAATATTTTGCGCAAAGGGTAATAACGGGGGCGATGGATTAGCCATTGCCAGACTTTTAATTGGTAAGGGTTTTGATGTGCGTGTTTATATTTTAGAAATGGGGAAGATGGGCACAAACGATTTCCAAACTAATTTACACAGACTGCATATCTGTACTACCGAAATTCATTTTATACAGTCAATTGATGCTATCCCTACTATTTTGCAGACAGACTTGTTAATTGATGCTTTATATGGAACTGGTATAAAAGATTCACTGAAAGATCTATCAAAAGATCTAGTGGTTTCTATGAATTTATCTGGAGCTGAAATTATTTCAATCGACATCCCATCGGGATTATATGTAGATCATTCTTCAAAAGGAAATATCATTGTAAAAGCGAATACCACATTAACTTTTCAAATTTTAAAACTTTGCTTTCTTGCTGCAGAGAATGCTGTTTATTTTGGGAAAGTGCATGTGTTAAATATTCACCTGATCACAGACTTTTTAAATGAAATAACAACTGTTTATCAAATCATTGAAGCAACAAATATTCAATCTCTTTATAAGCCTAGAAATGAGTTCGCACATAAAGGAATATTTGGGCATGCATTATTAATTGCGGGATCTGTAGGTAAAATAGGCGCTGCCATTCTTTCTGCAAGAGCAGCGATGCGCTCTGGTCTGGGTATGTTAACCGTTTCTCTTCCTGCTCTTACAGATATTGAAATGCATTTAGCCTTACCTGAGGCAATGCTGATCAATAGAGATTTGAACGGAATTGATTTAGAAAAATTTGCAACCATTGGAATTGGGCCTGGTCTGGGAACAGAAATAGATTCAGAAAAAATGGTACAAACTATTATTGAAAATTATAAAAAGCCAATTTTAATAGACGCAGACGCATTGAATATCATTTCAAAACATTCTGATTGGCTTTCAAAGATCCCTTTAGATTCTATTCTTACGCCACATCCCAAAGAATTCGATCGTTTGTTCGGGGAATCAGATAATGAATTTGAAAGATGGCAAAAAGCGATTCATTTTTCTGAACATTATCAAATAGTCATTCTGGTAAAAGGGCACCATACATTAATTGCATCGAAGGGGAAAGGTTGGTTTAATCAGAGCGGCAATGCGGGCTTAGCAAAAGCAGGTTCTGGAGATACTTTAACAGGTGTAATCACTGCTTTATTAACACAAGGATACAATTCTACAGTAGCAGCAATAGTTAGTGTGTATTTGCATGGACACGCTGCAGATCTTGCTTTAAAAGATCAGTCTAAAGAATCTTTATTAGCATCCGATACGATTGAATTTCTTGGAGCCGCTTTTAAAGAATTTGCATAAAATAAATGCTGCTTATTCTGATAGGGCTCTGTTTATAAAAATAATCAAAGGTTGTAAGGCTTCAAAAGACGTACAGATTGTTTTCACCAGGTCTTTATTGGTTAATTGTTTATCAGTGATGGGCTTTAATGCTATCCAGCTTTTTAATTTAATGTAGTCGATAGCTGGGTTGTCTTTTTCATATCCTTTAGGTTCTCTCACAAGACTCATACCTTCTGATTTGTCTAAATCGGTATAATTTTCTTTGAATTTTTTGTGTTGAATTATTTTTGAAAATTCAGCCCAGCCATAATCAATTTCCTGCCGCACTTTTTTAAGCATATCTGGTTCACCCATATAAAGCCCACCTCCCACAAAACTTTTTCCTCCTGGTTCAAAATGAAAATAATAGCCTGCCTTCATCACTTTTTTACCCCCAGCAGTGATACTTGCGCCCATATTGGTTTTATAAGGTTCTTTGTTTTTGCTGAAGCGGACATCCCGATTAATTCTAAATACACATTCTTTAGCCAATAAACCAGCAATACTTGGATCTTTTACCCCCATTTTTTTTATAATTTCATCTACCAATCCAGCAAAATCAGTTTTAGCAATTTCATATTGTTTTCTATTTACATCAAACCATTCCTTGCTATTATTTTTCTTAAGCGTTTGTAAGAATTTTAAAGTAGTAGGTTGTAACATTTTATGATTGGTTTTGTTGGATTAATTGTAAAAATTCATCTTCTGAAATAATATGAATACTATTAATTTTTTTTGCTTTTTCAAGTTTACTCCCTGCGTCTTCGCCCACAATTAAATAGTTGAGTTTACTGCTAACACCACTCATGATTTTTCCTCCGTTCTTTTCAACCATTTCTTCGGCTTCAGACCTTTTGAGTTTATTAAGTGTTCCTGTAAAAAGAAATGATTGCCCCCCTAAACTATCAACAGCTGCGGCTTCTTTTTTTACATTTTTGAATTGAAGTCCAAGTGTTTCTAAATGATGGAGCATTTCAATATTTTGTTCGTTTTGAAAGAAACTATGAATGCTTTTTGCAACTTTAACACCTACATCTTCTAGTTCCAGCAATTCAGTCTCGTCTTTAGAAATAAAATCGTAAATATTTTCAACTGCATTAGCAAGTGTTTTTGCCGTTGTTTCACCAACAAATCGAATGCCCAGTGCATATATTAATCTATGTATGGGTTGTAGCTTTGATGCTTCAATGGCTGATTGTAAATTTTCCAAACTTTTTTTACCGAAACCTTCCATCGATCCGATTAATTCATAAGGTAATTGATAGATTCCTGGTATGTCTTTTAAGTATCCCAGTTCATAAAATTTTCGCACATTTGCTTCGCCAAAACTTTTAATATCCATTGCGTCCTTACTAACAAAGTGAATCATCTTTTCTACAACTTGTGCTTCACATTCAATATTAATGCAACGCCAAACTGCTTCTGTTTCTTCTTTATATAATTCGCTATTGCAAACCGGACATTCTTTTGGAAAGAGAATGCTTGTTTCATCGCCTGTTCCAAGTTCGGGGAGCGACTTTACAATTTGAGGTATTACATCTCCAGCTCTTTCAATGAGTACATGGTCGCCAATTTTCAGGTTTTTTTCTTTGATGTATTCTTCATTGTGTACCGAAATACTCGAAACAGTTACACCGCCCAAATAAACTGGATCAAGTTTTGCAACAGGAGTTACGGCGCCAGTTCTTCCCACCTGAAATTCAATAGATCTTAATTGAGTAGTTGCCTGGCGTGCTTTAAATTTATAAGCAATAGCCCATCGAGGATGGTGTGAGGTCATGCCTAGTTTTTCTTGCATGGCCAGACTATTTACTTTTACCACCATACCATCTATCTCATAGGGAAGTTCGTCTCGTTTGGTTTCAAATTCGAGGCAATAATCAATTACTTGTTGGATTCCTTGCACAACTTTTTTTTCTTTCTGCGGACTTCTGAATCCGAGCTCCCAAAGTAGTTGCAGCGATCCGGCGTGAGTGGTAAGTTCTTCCACTATTTTTCCATCAATGGTTTGAAAATAACTGATATGGTATAAGAATGCGTCTAAATTTCTTTGTGCAACTTCTTTTGGATCTTTCATTCTTAAACTACCACTGGCTGCATTACGCGGATTTGCCAGGGGTGAAGATCCCTGTGAAATTAACCATTGATTGTATTTATAAAAAGAAGATTTACTCATAATGATCTCTCCTCTGATTTCTATTTGTGAGATTCCAAATTCAGAGAATCGAGCAGTTAGTGGTATTGATCGAATTTGTTTTACATTATTGGTGATCTCTTCCCCTTCAACACCATCCCCTCTTGTAATTGCACGCACTAATTGATCGTTTTCGTAAATCAAAGAGATGCTTGCTCCATCAAACTTTGGTTCGATACAATAATTGATTAATTCAGTTGCGGATAATTCACGCGCTTTCCGATCAAAGTAGATCAGGTCTTCAGCATTATAACTATTATCAAGACTTAACATGGGAACCAGGTGTGGAACTGTTTGAAAACTTTTGTTCAAACTATTCCCAACTCTTTGTGTGGGCGAATCTGCAGTAATTTGTTCAGGATGTTTTGTTTCGAAATGCTGTAGTTGTTTAAAAAGTTGATCATACTCAAAATCTGAAATAAGTGGATCACTTAAAACATAGTATCGGTACTCGTGAAACCTAAGCAGATCCTTGAGTTGCGTTAAAAGGTTAGTTGGCGAATCTACCGCAATAGGCGATTGTATAAATTGATTAGTAACTGATTGAAAAAATTGTATTTGTGGGTTAGTATACATGAAAATTGAATTGGCCGATAAAGTTAGGGGCAGAATCTTATTCATTGAAATCTACTATGTAGAAGTTACACATTATTGTAAAACTTTGTATCTTGATGCTTCGATTGCTTATAAGAATATCTAAGGTTGAATCTAACTGTTGCGCCATGACTAAAAAAAATTCACACGAGAAACCCCATGAACATCTGATAAAAGATGCCAAAAAGCTTGTTCAGGCTTATCCTAAAGTTCCACTAACAGTAGACTGTGCGATATTTGGATTTGAAGAAAATAAATTGAAAGTGCTGGTTATTAAAAGCGATCTGGAATACTATCAAGGGTATTATTCGCTTTTGGGTGATATTGTAAAAGACAATGAAGAGTTAGACCAGGCTGCCTATCGTGTTTTGAAAGAACGTACAGGTATGAACGATGTGTTCTTAGATCAGGTAAGGGCTTTTAGTCACCCATCCCGTCACCCCGGCGGAAGGGTAATTACAGTTGCTTATTGTTCTTTATTGAATATCAATCATCATGAGCTGAAAATTCATGATAACGACCTGAACTGGCATTCTATTTCTTCCCTAACAAATATGGCATTCGATCATAAAGAAATTGTAGATGAATGTTATAGTTGGCTCCAGAAAATGATTCAGGAGCATCCCCTTGGATTTAATTTACTTCCCGAAAAGTTCTCACTCAGGGAATTGCAAAACCTATATGAAGCTATTTTAGGGGTAAGCTTAGACAGACGTAATTTTCGCAAAAAATTCGCTTCGATGGATTTGCTGATTGATATTAATGAAATGGAGCAAGATGTTCCCCACCGACCGGGAAAATTGTACAAATTCAACTTCGAGAAATACGAGAAGAATAAGCGCAAATGGATCGGAATCGATTTTTAGGCCCTTTCTAGCCCAATAAGACCATTTTTCTTAAAAAACGCTGCATAAAAAAAGCTAAAATAAATTTCTTTTTTGTGTAAAAAATACACAACTTTGTCCTTAATGTGTGAAATTAACACATTAGTACCGCAAACGATTGCAATCAGTTCTTGCAAACGGTTGCATGAATCGATTTGTAAAAATGAAAAAAGCTTGCCTGCTTGTTGTTATTTTATATACTGCTATAAGCGGCTATGCCCAGCTTTTAAAGACTACTCCCGAATTTGTACAAGATAATACTACCAGCATTGATATTGTTTGTGATGCGAGTTTTGGAAACAAAGCCATTTTAAATTATTCGCCTACAGCCGATATGTATGTACATATTGGGGTGATCACATCTTTAAGCACCAGTGGTACAGATTGGAAGTATGTGAAATATGCATGGGCTACTCCGGGTTCGGATAGACTATGCTCATATCTAGGAAACAATAAATGGAAATTTACGATTACTGGCGGGCTAAGAACATTTTTTGGAATAACAAATACTTCTGAAAAAATTCAAAAAATTGCAGTTCTATTCAGAAATGGATCAGGCGTTACTAAGCAAGCCAATACAGATGGTAGTGATATGTATATTGCTGTTTACGACAATAATAATGCTGTTCGAATCACTGACCCTTTTAAACAACCTACATATACTGCATCACTTGAACCAATTAGCAAAGTAATTGGCAATACTTTATCTGTTTCTTCTGCAAGTATTTTGAGTTCCGATCTGAAAATTCTTTTTAACGGCACTCAAATTGGAACCGCTGCTGCTTCAAATATTTTAACTGCCAGTGCAACTATTGCAACAACAGGAACTCAAACAATTATTGCAGAAGCTTTAAATGCGGGTGTAACCGTAAGAGATACGATTAGTTTTTTTATTGCAGGGGGAAACAATGTTGCGGCAGTACCTGCTGGATTAAAACAAGGAATCAATTATGAAACAGATAATACGGCTTGTACACTTGTATTATATGCACCTTTAAAATCCAGAGTGAGTGTAATAGGTGATTTTAATAACTGGACAGAAAATGCAGCCTATCAAATGAATCAAACCCCAGATGGAGCCGCTTATTGGTTGCGCATTACGGGGCTAACTGCCGGAACAGAATATGCCTATCAATATTTAGTAGATGGCTCTTTAAAACTGGCAGATTATAACACTGAAAAAATATTAGATCCTTCTAATGATCAATATATATCTGCATCTACTTATCCCAATTTAAAAGCATACCCTACTGGCAAAACAACTGGCATTGTAAGTTTATTACAAACCGCAAAACCAGTCTACAATTGGCAGGCAACCAGTTTTTCTCGTCCCGATAAAAGGAACTTGGTTGTGTATGAATTATTGATTCGCGATTTTGTTGCCACACAAAATTTTCAAACCGTAAAAGACACACTTACTTATTTAAAAAGATTGGGAGTTAATGCAATTGAGCTAATGCCTTTCAATGAATTTGAAGGCAATGATAGTTGGGGTTATAATCCAAGCTTTTATTTTGCACCCGATAAAGCATACGGTACCGAAATAGCTGTTCGTGAATTTATAGATGAATGCCATAAACAGGGAATTGCAGTAATCATGGATATGGTGTTAAACCATTCCTTTGGTTCATCACCCATGGTGCAATTATATTGGGATGCCGTAAATAGTAAGCCAGCTGCAAATAGCCCATGGTTTAATCAAGTAGCAAAACATCCTTTTAATGTTGGCTACGATTTTAATCATGAATCACAAGCCACCAAAGACTTTGTAGATAGAGTATTAGACCATTGGTTAACCAACTATAAGATAGATGGATTTAGATTTGATCTTTCAAAAGGATTTACCCAAACGAATAACCCAACTGATGTAACTGCTTGGGGCAATTACGATGCAAGCCGTGTAGCTATCTGGAAAAGGATCTATGATCAAATGCAAACTATCTCCAATAATTCTTATTGCATTTTAGAACACTTTGCAGCTAATCAGGAGGAAATAGAATTATCTAATTATGGTATGCTTTTGTGGGGTAATTCGAATTATAACTTTAACCAGTCAACGATGGGTTATTCAACTGGTTCTGATTTGCAAAGCACTTTATTTAATAGCCCTACCAGAGGTTGGACCAAACCTCATTTAGTGGGTTATATGGAGAGTCATGATGAAGAGCGTATTGCCTATAAAAACACATTTTATGGAAATACTTCAGGGGCATATAACGTAAAAGATTTTGCCACGTCCATGAAAAGAAATGAAATGGCAGCAGCATTTTTTGCGATGATTCCTGGTCCGAAAATGATCTGGCAATTTGGTGAGTTAGGTTATGATTATTCTATCAATACTTGTAGCGATTTAACCGTTTCAAATAATTGTAGGCTAAGTGCCAAACCCATTAAATGGGACTATTATTTGAATCCTTCCAGATTGTCTTTGTATAATGTGTATGCGCAATTATTTGCTTTAAAATTAAAGCCAAACTATCTCAGCACATTTACAAGTTCCAATGCAGCGTATGACCTGGCAAGTAATGTAAAATGGTTGAAGCTAACCACCGATTCATTAAACGTGGTAGTAGTAGGTAATTTTGATGTAGTTCCAGCAAGTGCAAACATTAGTTTCCCCAATGCTGGCACATGGTACAGTTATTTAACAGGTTCTACAAGATCTGCAACTGGTAGTTTAGAAACCATCAATTTACAACCAGGTGAATATTATGTATACACCAATAAGGATGTTAAGAACGCAATTACTACAGCTATTACTCCAAGTGTTCCAATTATGTTGAACATGCAAATTAATATTGCTCCCAATCCGGCACATCAAAATGCAATCATCAGCTATCATCTTCCTGAAAGCGGACAAGTAGCCATTAATATTCTTTCTTTAGATGGAATTCGTATTCGCTCTATATATAATGGCTATCAGGCAAAAGGATCACATACTGTGGGTTTGAATAATTCATTAAATACAATCAGTTCTTACACAAGTGGAATGTATTTAGTGCAATTGATGTTAAATGGAAAACAAAAAATCGAAAAGTTAATCATCGAAAAATAAATATCCATGAGCAAACAATACAATATCAGTTTCTTATTTCATCCTCCTGGTTGAATAGTCACCAATCAGGTGATCCGATTTTTTAGTCAAAATTTTTATATACAAAAACCACTATTTATGAACATTAAACGATTGCTATTAGCCTTTGTTACAGCAATGCTCGCATTTGCGATGCCGGCTTTAGCACAAGACAAAGTGGTTACCGGTAAGGTAACAGATTCAAAAGACGGAGCTGTCCTTGTAGGCGCTTCAGTTTTGGTTAAGGGAACAACAATTGGTGTATCAACAGGAGCCAATGGTTCTTTCAGTTTGAAAGTTCCAGCATCTGCAAATACCCTGGTAATTAGTTCTGTTAGCTACGCAACAAAAGAAATTGCTATCGGCGACGGTAGTAATCTACAGATCAAACTAGACCAAGTAAATGCTTCATTAAATGAAGTAGTTGTGATTGGTTATGGTTCTGCAAAGAAAAAAGATTTAACAGGTGCAGTATCAACCATTAGCTCCAAGGATTTCGTGAAGGGAGCTATCACTACACCTGAACAATTGATCTCTGGTAAAATTGCCGGTGTGGCTATCACTTCAAATGGTGGTGCTCCAGGTTCTGGAAGTACGATCCGTATTCGTGGTGGTGCTTCATTAAATGCAAGCAATGATCCATTGATCGTAGTTGATGGAATGCCTTTGAGTAATGACGGAATTTCCGGCGTTGCAAATCCATTGAGCATGATCAATCCTAATGATATTGAAACTTTCACCGTATTAAAAGATGCATCTGCAACAGCCATCTATGGTTCAAGAGCATCGAATGGTGTTATTTTGATTACCACTAAGAAGGGTAAAAAAGGAGCTCCTACATTTAGTTTTAGCTCACAATTATCTTCTGCTTCCATTTCTAAAAAAGCAGATATTTTAAATGCTGACCAAGTGTCAACTATTGTTAAAGCAAATGCCCCTTCAAACATCGTTTCAAAATTGGGTACTGCAACAACAGATTGGCAAAATCAGATTTATCAAAATGCAATTGGCACTGATAATAACCTGAGCATATCTGGAGGTTTAAAAAACTTACCTTATCGTGTTTCAGTTGGATACTTAAATCAAAATGGTATTTTAAAAACAGGTAACCTTGAACGTACTTCAGTTGGTTTAACATTAAATCCAACTTTCTTGGATAACCATTTGAAAATTGATATCAATGTTAAAGGATCTATTAGTAAAAGCCGTTTCGCCAATGAAGGCGCAATTGGAGCTGCTGCTTCTTTCGATCCAACACAACAAGTGTATTCTAACAGCGCAAGATATGGTGGTTATTGGGAATGGCTAAATGCTAATAACTATGCTAGCACTGGCCTAGAAACATTGGCACCTAGAAATCCTTTGGGTCAGTTGATGCAAAGAGATGATAGAAGCAATGTTCAAAGAAGTATCGGAAATGCTGTTATCGATTATAAATTACATTTTTTTCCTGATTTACGTGCAATCGTAAACGTAGGTTATGACTATTCTCAAGGTACTGGAACTGTTGTTATTAATGATAGCGCTGCAGGTTCTTATAGAAGATTTAAAGATCCCGGCGGTGTTTTTCATGGTGGTCAAAACACACAGTACAAACAGGTTAAAAACAACCAATACTTGAATGCTTATTTGAATTATACCAAAGAATTAAAAGCCATTGATAGCCGTATTGAAGCTATCGCTGGTTATGAATTCCAAGATTATAAAACAAAGAATTATAATTATCAAGACCTTACATACGACAAAACAGTTGTAAGTACGCCTAACTATCCATACGATCAACCGGAGAATACATTGATGTCTTATATGGGTCGTGTAAACTTTACGATTAGCAATACTTATATTATGACTGCCTCTGTTCGTAGAGATGGTTCTTCTAAATTTAATCCTGATAATCGTTATGGTATCTTTCCATCTGCAGCATTTGCATGGAGAGCTAAAAACGAATCTTTCTTGAAAGATGTGGATGTGATTTCTGATTTGAAATTTAGAGTAGGTTATGGTGTTACCGGTCAGCAAGACGGAATCGGTAACTATGATTATATCTCTTATTATGCTTTATCAAATCAACAGGCAAATTATCAGTTAGGAAATACTTTCTATCAGATGTATCGTCCAGGTGGATATTATTATAATAGAAAGTGGGAACAAACAGCTACTACTAATATTGCCTTGGATTATGGGTTCTTAAATAACAGAATTACAGGTAGTGTTGAATACTACGTTAAGAATACAACTGATTTGTTAAATGAAATTAACCAGCCAGCTGGTACGAACTTCTCTAACAAGATAGTTGCAAACGTAGGTAGTATGGAAAATAAAGGTGTTGAGTTTAGCATCAACTATCAGGTAATCAAAGAAAAAAATCTTACCTGGGATGTAGCTTTCAACGCAACTTATAACAAAAACAAAATCACCAAATTAACCATCTCTGATGATCCTTCTTATGCAGGAGCTAGATATGGCGGAATTTCTGGCGGTACTGGTAATACTGTTTTGATAAATTCAGTTGGATACAATCGTGGTGCTTACTTTGTTTACAGGCAAGTATACGATCCAGCAACAGGAAAACCAATTGACAATCTTTTTGACGATATTAACCGCGATGGTGTGATCAATGAAAAAGATTTATATCAATACAAAGGTGCGGATCCAGTAATGTTCTTTGGATTTAGTACAAACATGACCTACAAAAAATGGAATGCAGGTTTAGTGATGAGAGCCAACGTAGGTAACTATCTATATAATAACAGAGCTTCCAGCACTGGAACTATCCGTAATATCATTAACCCAATTGGTTATGTAAACAACGGATCTAGCGATGTATTGTATACCAACTTTAGTGGAAACGGAACTAATTATTACTTGTCTGACTATTATGTTCAGAACGCATCTTTCTTAAGAATGGATAATATCAACGTTGGTTATAACGTAGGAAAAGTATTCCATGATAAAGCCTCTCTTCGAGTAAGCGCGAATGTTCAGAACGTATTTGTAATTACTAAGTACAAAGGACTTGATCCAGAAATCAATGGTGGAATAGATAATAATTTCTATCCAAGACCTAGAACTTTTGTACTTGGTTTAAACCTTGAGTTCTAATCTAAATACAAGTAATAACACAAAAAAATAATTATGAAAAAGAATATTTTTAAAATCGTTATAACCGCAGGCTTTCTCTCTGTTAGCTTTGCGTCTTGTACCAAGAAGTTAGATCTTCTTCCTACGAACGACGTAACTGCTGCACAAGTGTATAGCACTCCAGCTGGTTATAAACAAGCTTTCGCTAAAGTTTACGGAAGTTTCGCCTTAACAGGAAATCAAGGCCCTGCAGGAAATGGAGATATCCAAGGAATTGATGAAGGAACATCTGACTTCTTACGTCTATTCTGGAAAGCTCAGGAATTAAGTACTGATGAAGCAGTAGTATCTTGGGGCGATCCTGGTATTCAGGATTTTCACAACATGAACTGGTCTTCTAGTAATCCTATGTTGACAGGTTTATATTATCGTGCATATTATCAAATTACGTTGTGCAACGACTTCATCAACCAGGCTTCTGATGCTAATCTGGCTTCAAGAGGTATTACAGGTGCTGATGCTGATGCCATTAAACTATTTGCAACTGAAGCAAGATTTCTTCGCGCTTATCAGTATTGGGTAATCATGGACTTGTTTGGAACCGGACCAATGGCAACTGAAAAAGATGCATTAGGTTCTGTACTTCCTGCTCAAGCTTCAAGAGCCACTTTTTTTAGCTATATCGAATCTGAATTAAAGGCAATCGAAGGAAGTTTAGTTGCTGCAAAAGCAAATGAATATGGAAGAGCTGATAAAGCTGCGGCTTGGTCGTTATTGTCTCGTATTTATTTGAATGCACAAGTGTACACTGGTACTGCAAGATGGGCTGATGCTGCTATATACTCAAAGAAAGTAATTGATGCTGGATATTCTTTAATACCCAACTATACACAATTGATGCTAGCAGATAATCAAACCAATACTAATGAGTTTATTTTAACTATTAACTATGATGGTTTAAAAACGCAGAACTATGGTGGTACTACATTCTTAACACACGCGCCCGTTGGTGGATCAATGACAGCTTCAAATGCCGGTATTGATGGTGGTTGGGCTGGTGTTCGTACAACTAAAAATCTTCCAGCTTTATTCCCTGATGTAACAGGTACAGCAGATAAACGTGCACAATTCTATTCAAGTGGTCAGGCTTTAGAAATTTCAGACCTTACCAAATTTACAGATGGTTATGCGGTTACTAAATATAGAAATGTTACAAAAGCAGGCGCAAATGGCTCAAGCTTAACTTTCCCAGATATTGATTTCCCGATTTTCAGATTGGCTGAACAATATTTAACTTATGCAGAAGCAACTTTACGCAGTGGAGCTGATGCAACATTGGCATTAACTTATATCAATAATCTTCGTACACGCGCTTATGGCAATACCGCAGGAAACATTGCTACTGGTCAGTTAACAACAGACTTTATTTTAGACGAAAGAGCAAGAGAGCTTTATTGGGAAGGGTTTAGAAGAACTGACTTGATTCGTTATAATAAATTTGTTGAATCAACTTACTTATGGCCTTGGAAAGGTGGCGTTAAAAGTGGTACTTCAGTAGATGCTTATCGTAAAATTTATCCGATACCATCCGCTGATATTTCATCTAACGTGAAACTGGTTCAAAATCCTGGTTATTAAAATATTAGTAGGATACTAGTTTTCTATTATCCTCTAAATAAATTAACATAATAAAATTATTGTCATGAAATTAATCATCTCAAAATTGTTTTTTATAAGCGCAATAGCAATGATGCTAGGCTCTTGTAAGAAGGATGAAGCACAACAATTCTACTCAGGTGGAACTGCGCCCACACTTACTGCCTCAGCAAGTGGTACCATCCCATTGTCATTTGCTACGGAAACACAACCTGCGGTTAAATTTAGCTGGGTGAATCCTAACTATCAATTTGCGAATGGTCTTAGCTCACAAGATGTAGCGTATACTTTAGAAATTGATAAAACTGGTAACAACTTTGCCGGCGCCACTAAAGTAGCCGTTTCAATTGCAAAAGATCTGAGCATTGCTTACACGCAATACCAGTTCAATATTGTACTTAGTAATTTGAAATTAACAGTAGGTACACAATCAAGTATTGATGTACGAATTGTTTCTTCCATTAATGGTGTAGAAGCAACAAAACTGTATTCAAATAAAATGAGTTTTAATGTAACAACTTATAATCCTCCACCCAAAGTGGATGTACCTACTGCGGGCACTTTATGGATCGTAGGAAATGCAACAGCTGGTGGATGGAACAATCCACTTTTAACTCCGTATGATGTATCTCAGAAGTTTACAAAAGTTTCTAACACTTTATATGAAATTACCCTTCCTTTATTAACTGGTGGTGGATATAAATTGGTGCAAGAAATGGGAGTATGGGGTACCCAATACCATGCAATGGATGGCACAGCAGACATGTTTGGAAGTTTTGAGAAAAAGGATTCAGATCCTCAGTTCCCATCTCCTGCAACAGCTGGTACTTATAAAATATCTGTTGACTTTCAAGCGGGTACTTATACTCTTACAAAACAATAATTTTTTAAAAGAAGGAATTGATACTAACTAAATATTAATTCATTCAACTAAAAAAAAACATATGAAACTTTTATTAAAACTTAGCTTATTTACTGTGATGTTTGCTGCAGTATTATCAGCTTGTAATAAGATAGGCGGCTTGCCATTTTATTCGAACGGATCGGCTGTTACGATGCAATTATCTGCAGCAGCTATTACGCCAACTATTGCTGATACAAGTAAAAGTGTTTTGACCTTTAACTGGTCAAACCCTTCTTACGCTACTGATTCAAATACTGTAAAATATATACTTGAATTAGACTCATCTGGAAGAAACATGTCGAAAGCTGTTTCTTATACAGTAACAGGAAAATTACTTAAGAGCTTTACAGGTAGAGAAGTTAACAACTTGATGGTGGGCTTCGGTTTTCCATTGGGTGCTGCAGGTAAATTAGATGCACGTGTTACTTCTTCTTATGGAAATAATAACGAACAGTACAAATCTGGTGTAGTAACTGTGTTGGTTACTCCATTCAAAGACTCTTCTAATTTCGTTTCTGAAAAAGCATCTGTAGTTTGTGCTTTAGCAACTTCTACTCAATTGTCTAATACTTTCACTTGGAGTCCGGCATTTAAAGGATTCTCTGGAACAGTTACTTATACGTTAGAGTACGATTCTGCAGGTAAGAAATTTGTGGCTCCACAATCAATGGCTATTGGTACAGGTATTGTAACTAAAGCAATGACTCAGGCTGAAATGAATACTTCTGCTTTGAATTCTGGTATCGTGGCAAGTACTATTGGTAAAGTAGAATATAGAATTAAAGCAGTTACTTCAACAGGTTCTATTGTTTATTCTAATGCTGCAACCGTAACGATTCAAAGTTATGTTCCATTGTTGCGTTTCTATATGCCTGGTGGTTATCAGTCAGCTACCAATAATGGTAACGACTGGGATCCTCCAACTGCTCCTGAGTTAATTCGTGACTTACGTACTGGTTTGTTAAACAACATGTATTATATATATATCTACATGCCTGCTGGTAAGGAATTTAAATTTACACAAGGTCGTTCTTGGGATGTGAACTATGGTGGTGCTAACGGTGTGTTATCTGTAAATGGTGGCAACCTAAGTGTTGCAACATCTGGTTTTTATAGAATTACTATCGATATCGCCAATTTGAAATATGACATCAAAGAAGGTAGAATGGGCTTTGTTGGTGGCGGTACTGGCGCTGGCTGGACTCCTCCAAACGTATTCCCTAACTATGCAATGGGTAACGCAGGTACTAACTTATTTGTTGGTTTAACTAACCTTGCTGCAGGTGGATGGAAATTGATCGATAATAACGCATGGAATAATGGTAGCAATGCAGCCGATGAAACCAGAAGTTACGGTACTCCATTAGGTGATGGAAGCACACTGGAAGTAAATGGTGCAAACTTTGCTGATGTAGCAACTGCTGGCAGATACAGAGCAATCTGGGATGGCCGCGATGTAAACAACATTAAATACTTTATCAGCCCAGGTACTGAAATGAGAGTGGTTGGTGATGGTATAGACCAAGTTGGTGTGAATGATTGGGATCCTGCTTCTTCTCCACAGATGACCTATAGTGGAAATGGAGTTTGGACAATCACTATCACATTAAAAGCTAGTAAGGATATCAAATTCCTAGCAGGTAATGCTTGGGGTGCATTTGATTATGAAGATAATAGCGGTGGCTCTCAGGCTACTGGTACAGCACGTGCCATTAAGTGGGAAGGTGGAAGTAACTTCAAAACACCTACTGCTGCAGGTACTTACACAATTACTCTTGATGAAGGTAAGCAGACTGTTACCATCAATTAATAGTGGTTCATTTTGTATGAAGACGCCCCTGAATTATCGGGGGCGTTTTTATTTGTAACAAGCCTTCTTAGAATTGCATGTCAGGCCTTTTTAAAACATTGCTTACATTGCACTTATAACTGGTAACTATGCTTTACTCGATGACTGGATATGGAAGAGCCGAACAGACCATTAACGGAAAGTCGTTCTTGGTTGAGATCAAATCTTTAAACGGAAAACAATTCGACCTTCGTTTGAATATTCCCTCTTTATTAAAACCCTTTGAATTTGATGTTCGAAATATCCTAAGCGAAGGTTTGATAAGAGGTAGCGTTGAATGTAATATTACGCTGAAACAAAATGGGGCTAGTAAACCTGTTACCATTAATACAGAACTGGCTAAAGCATATTATCAACCAGTAGCTGAACTAGCTGCTGAGTTAAATTTACAAACAGGAGATATTCTAAGTACCATCTTAAAATTACCTGATGTAATTACTCCTTCAACAGAAATGCTTACTGATGAAGAGTGGAAAGGCTTTGCTTTGGTTTTAAAAGAAGCTATTTCGTTTTTGAATGCACATAGAGAAGACGAGGGTAAGTCGCTCGAAAAAGACTTGCTATTACGCTTAACCAATATCGAAATTCAACAAAAACAAATCGTTGAATTAGAGCCAATCAGACGCCAACGTATTCGGGAAGGACTTTTAAAAGTTTTGGAAGAAAATGTGGGGAAAGACAATTACGACCCCAATAGATTAGAACAGGAATTGATTTACTATATTGAAAAGATTGATATTAGTGAAGAACAGGTTCGATTGAACAACCACTGTAAATATTTCAGAGATATCCTCAATGAAAAAGAGTTAAGTAAAGGGAAAAAACTATCTTTTATTTTACAGGAATTTGGTAGAGAAATCAATACCACTGGTTCCAAAGCTTACGATGCAGTGATGCAGAAATGTGTTATTCTGATGAAAGATGAATTGGAAAAAGCTAAAGAACAAATTTTAAATGTTTTATAACCCAAAAGGAAGACCTAGCCTTTTATCTTTATAAAAAATAATACGGTGAAAAAAATTGTTTTTGCAGTTTGTTTAATACTTACTCTTTGGTCTTGTAATAAACTCGACAGCTTTGAGAAAACTGATTTCTTTCCAGAACACAAATGGGATAGTAAAAACCATCCGAGTTTCCAATTTGAGATTGCTGACACCCTTTCTCGATATAATATTTATGTAGTTATAAGGCATGAAGACGCATACCATTATAATAATCTTTGGCTTAATGTAAATACAACAGCCCCAAATGAAAAGTCAAATGTTCAAAAGGTAAACCTGCAGCTTGCAAATAATGCAACAGGTTGGTTGGGAAGTGGAATGGACGATGTATTTGATCACAGAATTAGAATTACCAATAACCCCATTCATTTAAAGAAAGGAGTATATCAATTTAGTTTAGAACAGATCATGCGCGAAAACCCTTTACCATCAATTCTTAATGCTGGTATCCGCGTAGAAAAAATTCATTCATGAGCCCTTTACTGAAAAGTAAACTAACACTGGTAACAGCAGTATATTGGATATTGCTTTCCTACATGGTTGCGGCATTATTGTGGTGGTTTATTGCTTTAGATAAGCAGAACAAAATGATCTCGAATATTCGTTTAAGTGAACTTAAACACGACGACCCTAATTATTATAGGGATGCACTGGCTATTGAAAATTCGGCTAATAGAAAAACTATTCAATTTATTAGTGAAGGAACTACGTTTCTTGTGTTGATTCTGGTAGGTGCAGTATTTGTATTTAGAGCAACCCGCAAACAAATTAAGTTATCGCAACAACAGCAAAATTTTATGATGGCTGTTACACATGAATTAAAAACACCTATTGCAGTAGCTCAGTTAAATTTAGAGACATTGCAAAAGCGGCAGCTCAACGAAGACAAAAGGCAAATGCTTATTGGTAATACATTACAGGAAGCCAATCGATTAAATACATTGTGTAATAATATTTTATTTGCTTCACAATTAGATGCGGGTGCTTATACCACTACAAAACAGGAAGTAAACTTTTCTGATTTACTGGAGGGCTGTGTAGACAGTTTTAAAAAACGCTTTTCAACAAGAATGATCGAAGAAAAAATTAGTGAGTCGATCTATCTCATTGGTGAACCTTTATTGCTTCAGATGCTTGTGAATAATTTAATGGATAACGCCAATAAATATGCAATAAAAGGGAGCCCAATTACTATATCGTTAAAACAGGAGGAGAATCAAATTGAATTTTCTGTAGCCGACCAAGGTGAAGGGATAGCTGAAGATGAGAAAAAGAAAATTTTTCAAAAATTCTACAGAGTTGGCGAAGAGAACACACGTAAAACGAAAGGAACTGGTCTGGGATTATACCTTTGCAAAAAAATAGTAGAGGGTCATGCAGGTAAAATATTTGTAAGTAACAATCAGCCGCAGGGTAGTATTTTTACAGTAAAATTTAAAACTGCTTCATGAAATTTCAAAATGGTAGTCGGTAATTTGTAACAAAAAATTAGAACACTTGAAAGAATCATTAGCAAATATTCTATTAGTTGAAGATGAGGAAAATCTTCATGAGGCATTAAAGTTAAATCTTGAAATGGAAGGATACTCCATTACTTCTGCCTATGATGGAACTGAAGCTCTCAAATGTATTGCGAATGAATACTTTGATCTAATTATCATGGATATTATGTTACCCGGTATTGATGGAATTAGCATTACCGAAACGGTTAGGGTTAATGCCAATGAAGTTCCGATACTTATTTTAAGTGCAAAAAATTCAAGCGCCGATCGTGTATTGGGATTAAAAAAGGGTGCTGATGATTATCTGACAAAACCATTTAATCTGGAAGAGTTATTGCTTCGGGTTTCGAAACTTATTCAGAAAAATAAAAAGCTAACAGTTAAAGAAACCATTATAGACTTCTATGAATTTGGGAATAATAAGATTGATTTCAAAGCCCAGGAAGCTACCACTTGGAATGGTCAACACATTCCATTGAGCAAAAAAGAAGTGATGCTTTTAAAACTACTCATAGAAAATAAGGGAGAAGTGGTAACAAGAGAAAAAATTCTTCAGGTTGTATGGGGCTATAATGTTTATCCAACCACCAGAACGATTGACAACTTTATCCTGAGTTTTCGAAAATATTTTGAACTAGATAGCCGTAATCCCAAGCATTTTCATTCGGTTAGGGGGGTAGGTTATAAATACACGGTTTAAACCCCTTCAAATACAATATTCACTTCTATTAAACGTTTGAAGAGTTTTAAATAGTCAACATGTCTATTCAACTTCAATCAATTATAGATTTTCTGAATCCGGTTAACATTGCTCAAATTTCGAACGATGAGGGCTTTAAGGATAGCCAATTAGGCAAACATATAGCAGTATACGAAGAAGAGTTTCCTGATATAACAAATGCAGACTTTGTAATTGTGGGATGTGGTGAAATGCGTGGTGCAGGAATTCACTTAACAAATACTACTGCTCCAGATGCTATTCGTGCTGAGTATTACAAATTATTTCATTGGCATACCCAGGTTTCTGTAGCAGATATTGGTAACGTAAAATGTGGGGCAACACTGGAAGACACTTATGCAGCTTTAAGATCTGTGATCACTGAATTAATGGATTTGAAGAAAAGGGTGGTGATTTTGGGTGGTACACATGATGTTACAACCGCTCAGTATGATGCTTATGGATATAGAAGTAGAATCATAGATGTGGCATGTATTGATGCCCGTATTGATCTAGATATGGATAGTGTTTTACCCGCAGATAATTTTCTGGTTGAAATGCTAACTGGCATCCCTAATTATCTGAAACACTATAGTCATATCGGTTTTCAGAGTTATTTTATGCATCCAGAAATGCTCGAAACCATTGATAAACTCGGATTTGAATGCTATCGAGTTGGAAAAGTAAAAGAACGTATAGAAGAAATGGAGCCTGCCATTAGAAACAGTGAACTATTTACTTTTGATATTGCTGCCATTCAACATGCGCATGCACCAGCAAATAGATTAACCCCTAACGGATTTAATGGCGAAGAAGCTTGCACTTTGATGCAGTACGCGGGTATGAGCAATAATTGTGATACGGTAGGCATTTATGGATATATCGCAGAACAAGATGAGCATGCACTAACCGCTAAGCAGATCTCTCACATGCTTTGGTATTATATGGATGGTATTCATAAAGGCAAACAAGAAGCCGAATTAGACAATAGATCTGAATTCAATGAATTTACCATGGCATTCGCTGAAGTGGAAACTGTATTTCTTCAAAGCAAAAGAACAGGCCGCTGGTGGATGCAATTACAAGACGGAAAATTTATTGCTTGTAGTCAGTTCGATTACATCATAGCATCAAACAACGAAATCCCAGATCGTTGGTATCGGGCTGTAGAACGAGGATAATTAATAATCATTCATTAGCTTCGGATAGCTAATTATATTTTATGAATCTAAGAATTGCATTTCTAGGTATTGCTCTTTGTGTGGCCTTATTATCTTGCCATACCCAACATAAAATTCAAATCAGCGCAAATTATAATAGTAAAGCCAACCAGGATACCTTAATGTCTTCCCCCGACCTTAATGGGGCACATATTGGGTTTGCAGTTTACAATACTTCTAATAAAACATATCTCTATAATTTTCAGGGGGATAAATATTTTATTCCAGCTAGTAATATTAAAATTGTTACTTGTTATACTGTTATGAAATTTTTAGGAGATAGCTTATTGGGAATTCGATATGTTGTAAAACCAGATAGCACAGTAGAAGTAGAAGCGAATGGCGATCCTACTTTTTTACACCCTGATTTTAAGAATCAACCCGTATTTGATTTTCTAAAAAAACAGAAAACAATTTTACTCACAGATAATAATTGGAAATCGAAAGGATGGGGAATGGGCTGGTCTTGGGACGATTATGAAAGTGATTATATGGCGCAAAGGAGCCTAATGCCAATATATGGAAATGTGGTGCACTTCAATAAAATCAACCGTCCTACGCCATCTCCATTGTATTTTCAAAAGTTATTGGGTAACGAAACCGATATCAATAATGGCAAATTCGAGATCAAACGAGATATAGGATCCAATCGATTTAGTGCAGTGCCATCTCCTAACATTTTTGCTGGTGAAGACATTCCATTTTATACTGGAGATCAGGAATTATTGATCAACTTATTGGAAGATACTTTACACAATAAAGTAAGTCCTTTGCATTTTAAATTAGATCGATATCCGGATATAGTTAAAGTATATACTCAGCCAACTGATAGTATGCTTAAGATTATGATGCATCGAAGCGATAACTTTTTTGCAGAGCAAAGTTTATTGATGGTAAGTAATGAATTACTCGCAGAAATGTCTACTTCTAAACTCATTGATTCACTTTTAAAAACCACTTTTACTTTTCTACCACAGAAACCTAAATGGGTTGATGGAAGTGGGTTAAGTAGATATAATTTATTTACCCCTGAGGACTTTGTGGCCATTTTAAATAAAATGAAAGACGAGTTTGCATGGGATCGGATCACAAATATTCTAGCATCAGGCGGTTCTGGTACATTGGGAAATTACTATAAGAATAGTTCAGGTAAAATTTATGCAAAAACCGGATCACTCAGCAATAACGTTGCTCTAAGCGGATACCTAATTACAAAATCTGGAAATACATTAACCTTCTCAGTGCTGGTTAGTAATTATACAGGAAGCGGTACCAATATTCGCAGAGCAGTAGAGAAATTTTTAAATAATGTGATGGATAATCAATAGTTATCTTCCAAACATTCTATCTAAATAATCTTCCTTGAATTCAAGATAGGTAGGGCTGCCAGTTGGAGTAATATTTGGGCTGCCACAGGTAAATAAATCTTCTACCAACGTAAGCATTTCTTTTTGTGAGAGAGACTGCCCGGCTTTTATGGCTTGTTGACGAGACATACATCGAACTAATTTCTCGCGTTTACTAAATTTAATATCGCTGCTAAAATGTTTGAATTGTTCTATCAATAATTCAATGGCATGCTTCTCATTGCCGGGAAGAATATCTGCAGGTATTCCTTGGATCACAAATATTTGATCATTTTTAGATTCAACCTGATAGCCGATGGTAAGCAGATCTGGTAACAGATCTTTTAATAAGGCAGCATCGGCCCCAATTATTTCTAATTCAACAGGAAATAGACTTTGTTGGGTAGGCATTTGTTGTCCGTGAGCTGCAATGCTATATCTTTCATATAACACACGTTCGTGTGCCAATTGTTGATGTACTAATAGAAATCCACTATTAGTAGAAGCAATGATATAGGTATTGTGCAATTGTAAAAGATTGGTATCAGGCAGTACACGTAATTGTTTGCTTTGTTCTTTATGCAATAGTTGCTGACTTTCTGCAGGGTTAGATTGTTCTGCACCTGACATCCCAGAGCTTTCATAAAAACTTTTCCAACTTTTCAATTCAATTTTATCAGTAGCTTCTATAAAATGTGCTTGATTACTCTGGGTAAATGTTTTGAAAAGATTTGACCCTGAAGCAGCATCTCTTTTATCAGTTGTAAATGGTTTACTAATGGCATCTAAACTTTGAATATCGGCATTTAAAGTAAAGTCGAGCGATGGTGCAATACTAAATTGAGCTAACGCGTGTTTTACTGCAGCTTGCACAAAAGCATAAATAATTTTCTCATCCTCGAATTTTATTTCTTGCTTCGTGGGATGCACATTGATGTCTACAACAGATGGATCCAGATCGATGTATAAAACATAACTCGGGAAACTATCTTTAGCAATCATCTCATCAAAAGCACTATTCACTGCATGATTTAAATAGGCGCTTTTTATAAAACGGTTGTTCACAAAGAAATACTGATCACCCCTTGTTTTTCTAGCTGTTTCTGGTTTTCCAACAAAACCATAAATGTTTAAGTAATCTGTTTCTTCATTAACACTTACAAGTTTTGCGTTGTATTGTGAACCTAGAATTTGTACGATGCGTTGTTTTAATGAACCGGCGTCTAAATGAAAAACTTCCTGACCATTACTGGTTAATGAAAAAAATACATTTGGGAAAGCCATTGCCACACGGATAAACTCTTCCACGATATGCCGCATTTCTGCTGCGTTACTTTTTAAGAAATTTCTTCTGGCTGGCACATTGAAGAATAGGTTCTTCATACTAATGCTGGTACCTGTTTGAAAAGCACAGGGTTCTTGCATGATTACCTGGCTATTTTCTATTTCAATAAAACTACCTAAAGCCTCATCGGCCCTCTTGGTTTTCATTTCAACTTGCGCAACTGCCGCTATAGAAGCCAGTGCCTCACCACGGAAGCCCATGGTTTTTATTCGAAATAAGTCTTCAATATGGTTAATCTTACTGGTGGCATGGCGTTCGAAAGACATTCTTGCATCTGTTTCACTCATGCCCTTGCCATCATCAATTACCTGTACCAATGCCTTTCCAGCATCTGTGATCAATAATTTAATGGTGGTAGCTCCTGCATCTACCGCATTTTCCAATAATTCCTTTACTGCACTTGCAGGCCTTTGAATTACCTCACCCGCCGCAATCTGGTTCGCTATATTGTCTGGTAATAAATGTATAATGTCTGTCACCCCCTGGAAATTTAATAAAGTTTGTAAAAATAGCATTCTCCCGGCATCTGCACCGAGATTCCATTAAATTTGCCATTCAAAATTAGAAACATGGCCTTAAGTGCAGATATTAAAAAATTAGCCCGTCATTTTGTACCGGCAGAATTTACAGTTACCAATTGGGAAAATTTAGAACCCTTTTTTAAGAATTTAGCGGATCGCCCTATTCAATCAAGATCAGATCTGGAACAATGGATGAAAGATATGAGTGAAGTGGAAGCGGTAGTGAGTGAAGATGCCTGTTGGCGTCAGATTAAAATGACATGCGATACCACCAACGCTTCATTAGAAGAGGCGTTTACTTATTTCTGCATGGAAATTCAGCCCCAATTGCAGCCCTATGCAGATCTGCTGAACAAGAAATTAATTAATTCTCCTTTTACACAGGAGTTAGATCACGAAAAATATTTTACTTATTTGCGTTCTGTAAAGAAAAGCATTGAATTATTCCGTGAGGCAAATATTTCATTGCAGGCAGAGTTAAGTGTAATGCAACAACAATATGGTGCAATTGCAGGTAAGATGGTGGTGGAAGTGAATGGCCAGGAGTATACCCTACAACAAGCTGCAAAATATTTAGAAAGCGAAGACAGGTCATTGCGAGAACAAGTGTATCGTAAAATACAAGAGCGACGTTTGCAAGACAAACAGGCAATGCACGATCTATATACATCTTTGATTAAAAAAAGAGATGAAGTAGCAAAGAACGCTGGATTTGCAAATTATAGAGATTACAAGTTTGTAGAATTAGGAAGATTCGATTACACTAAGGAAGATTGTTTTCAGTTTCATGAAGCGGTTAAATTGCACGTGCTTCCTTTAATCGAAAAGATTTATGCAAAGAAGAAAGCTAAGTTGAAACTAGATACCCTATATCCCTGGGATACGGAGGCAGAACCTGCGGGTATCACACCTTTAAAACCGTTCACTGATGGAAATGATTTGTATGAAAAATCAGTGAAATGTTTTTCAGAAATGAATCCATTTTTTGCTGATTGTTTAATTAAAATGAATGAGCTAAAACATTTCGATTTAGAAAGCAGAAAGGGCAAAGCGCCAGGTGGATATAATTGTCCGCTTACAGAAAGTGGAGCCCCATTTATTTTTATGAATGCTGCTGGTCAGATGAGTGATGTAACAACCATGGTGCACGAAGGTGGCCATGCCATTCATTCATTTCTTGCACACGAATTAGAGTTGAGTGCATTTAAAGAATATCCCATGGAAATTGCGGAGGTTGCAAGTATGTCGATGGAATTATTTAGCATGAATCACTGGGATGCATTCTTTGAAAATGAAAAAGATCTTACTCGCGCTAAAGAACATCAATTAGAAAGAACCATCACTATATTTCCGTGGATCGCCATCATTGATAAATTTCAACATTGGGTATGTGAAAATCCCAATCACAGCATTGAAGAGCGTACATCAACTTGGATGGCTATTTTAAAAGAGTTTTCAACCAATAGTATCGATTATACCGGTTTAGATATTTACCGCGAAATAGGTTGGCAGCGCCAGTTACATTTATTTGAAGTTCCATTTTATTATATCGAATATGGAATTGCACAATTAGGAGCAATAGGCTTATGGATGCAATATCAGCAGAACCCTAAGCAAGCATTAGAAAACTATATCAGTGCATTAAGTTTGGGTGGAACAAAAACTCTTCCTGAATTATATAAAGCAGCAGGTTTGAAATTTGATCTTTCACCTAATCATATTAAAACCCTGATGGAATTTACAGCAAAGGAAATGGAAAAATTATAAAATTAATAAGTAAAAAGGAAGAAGAATATTTAATTCCCCATCCTAATTATTGAGAAGTGGCCGAAGGGTGGTGTGGGTAAAAACATGAAAGTAAAAAGCCTCTGAAATTTCAGAGGCTTCTTTATTTTATTCGTTTTCTGGTGTTGGTGTTGGTGGACTTTGTGGTGCCGGAGGATTTTGATTTCCTTGCGGTGGACGTGGCCCTTGAGGTCTTGGCTGTTGCTGACCTCTTTGTTGCTGCGGTCCGCGATTTTGTTGTGGCCCCCGATTTTGATTTCCCTGATGTGGTCCACGGTTTTGTTGTTGTGGCCCCCGATTCTGATTTCCTTGAGGTCCTCCTTGTTGTGGTCCGCGATTTTGTTGTGGGCCTCTTTGTTGCTGTTGAGGTCCACGGTTTTGATTTCCTTGTTGAGGTACACGTGAATCATTTCTTCTATCGTTGCCTCTTTCCTGATCTCTTCTGCGTTTATCGTTTCTCTCTAAACTCTTTAAACTAATCTGGCCAACTACATCTACAAATGCAGGCTCTATATCTTTTGGTTTACCACTAGTTACTTCCACTGCTTGTAATTCATCAACTTTTGTACCAGCCTGATTTAACCTTTTAATTTCTTTTACGCGTTGAATGGTAAGTGGATAATGTTTATTATTATTTGGCAGGATATACCACATCAAATTTTTGAAAATATCTTTCTTAATAAGTTGTGCGGTACCCATGATTGTGTCCAGAGTATCTGCATAATCTGGGAATTGTTGCAAAGCATCTAAATAAGTATCGAGTTCAAAATTCAAGCAACATTTTAAGCGCCCACATTGGCCACTTAATTTGGTTTGGTTAATCGATAAATTTTGGTATCGTGCAGCAGTTGTATTCACACTTTTAAAATCATTTAACCAAGTACTGCAACAAAGTTCACGTCCGCAACTTCCAATACCACCTACTTTTGCAGCTTCCTGACGAATACCGATCTGGCGCATTTCCACTTTTAATTTGAAATCGCTAGCAAACATTTTGATCATTTCGCGGAAATCAATACGGTCATCGGCAGTATAAAAGAAAGTTCCTTTTTTCCCATCAGCCTGAATTTCAATTTCAGAAAGTTTCATCTGTAAATTCAGGTCGCGAGCAATAGCACGGCTGCGAGCCAAAATATCCATTTCCCTGCTCTTACTGATATGAAAAGTTTCGATATCACGATCTGTACTGCGGCGTAAAATCTTTTTTATTTCAGCACTAAACTCATCCACTCCTTTCTTCTTCATTTGAATCCGAACTAATTCTCCGGTACAACTTACTTCACCCACATCATAACCACCCACACCCTCTACGGTAACATAATCACCTTTTTCAAAATATTGAAGGGTAGTATTGCGATAGAATTCTTTACGGCTACCTTGTTTGAATGTGACTTCAATAATCTTACAACCACTTTCCGGGTCGCTAAACGGAAGGTTTAATAACCAATCGTGCACGTTTAGTCGATTACAGCCACCAGTGCTGCAGCCACCGTTACTCTTACAACCATTTGGTGTACCTGTACCACATGATCCACATCCCATATTCTAAGTAATAATAGAGTTAATAATAAAACGAGAAGAAATTTTGAGAGGACTATAGAACTGTTACCCCATATTACGCCTGCCATTTTACATCGATGGTCAGTTTCTGTTAATCAGTACGCGTATAACTGAAAGAGGTAATCATTACCGAAATTCTTTGCAACCGTCCACACAAAATGCTTTCTCACAGGTCTCAAGGCTGCCAAACCCTAAAACCTTAACTCATCAAAATTAGGGTTTTGTTCTGAATGATGTGATAGAGTTTAATGGTGAGGGCTTGAAATAGCATTTTGGCGTTGGCATTCCGCTCGATATAGTAGGAAGAACGATCTAATTCTTCAATAATGGCCTGTTGCTGGCTCACGGAAGCAATTTTATTAAGTCGCACCGCAAAGTCTTTTTCCTTCTCGGGGAGCTGCGCAAATTCAGCGCCCAAAATTTTTATGCGAATACTCTGGCCCAATAAATGATTAAAATAGCGTAAAAATTGCTTTTGTTTTTCACGACCCAGTTTTGCCACTTCTTCTACAAACTTCACTTGCGCAACTGGACCGCCTTTAAGGGTTGCATTTAACCATTCGCGTAATAAACTCTGCCAATCTTCATCAGCATTTTGTAATAATTGTAAAGCCTCCCGATAATTTCCGCCACAAATGGCAGCAATTTGTGCGGCTGTACCTGCAGGAGTTTTGGCCCTTTGAATAAGCGCTTGTTCAATTTCTAGATCCTCCAAAGCCGGGATCTTTATCAGTTGGCACCTGCTTAATATGGTAGGCAGGATCTGTTCTTCGTTTTCGGCTACTAATATGAAAAGGGTATTAACTGGAGGTTCTTCTATCAGTTTCAGAAGAATATTTCCTTCTTTTTTCAAAAATTCGGGCATCCATAATACCAATACTTTGTAATTACTCTCAAAGCTTTTGAGGCTAAGTTTATGGATGATGTCTTTGCATTCTTCTGAGGTGATATTTCCCTGCTTATTTTCAGCCCCAATAAACTGAAGCCAGTCGAAACTATTTCCGTAGGGATATAATTTAATGAACTCCCGCCATTCGTTAATATAGTCTGCACAAACAGCCTTGTCGCCATTTTTTTTTGTGATGACGGGGTAAGTAAAGTGTAGATCGGGATGTATCAATTGTTCCGCACGTAGGAAGGGAGCTTCTGAAGCAATGTTATCTGGACTAATAAAAGCGGGTTTAGGTTCTAAAGCCGTCATTCCTCCAAAAAGGTCTTCTACCACAGGTGCAGGGGTGGGTAAGCTAACAACGTACTGTGCAAAAGCAAGTGCCAGTGGTAACGCACCGCTACCTTCTTTTCCCAGAAAAAGCAAAGCATGGCTAAGCCTATTCTGTTCAACCATTTCAGAAAGGTGTTTTTTTACGTTTTGCTGACCTATTACCTCGTTGAATAACATGAATCTATCTTGCTTTTGCTGTGCTGAATTATCAGAAACTGGTACAAAATAAAAGAAGCTGTCTGGTTCAGACAACTTCTTTTATACAGTGGGGTATGCGTTTATAAAAACTATTTCAGGTATTTAGTAATCTCTTCGCTATCTGGAGTAACCTTACTTGGGAAATAGGCAATCATTTTGCCATTCTCGTCTAATAAGAATTTATTAAAGTTCCAGGCAATGGTAGCATCTAATACACCATTTTCTGCTTTGCTGGTAAGCCATTTGTAAATAGGTGCGGTATCATCTCCTTTAACACTAACCTTACTTGCTAAAGGAAAAGTAACGCCATAGTTCTTTTTGCAGAATGCTACGATTTCTCCATCAGAACCAGGCTCTTGAGCACCAAAATTATTGGCTGGAAATCCAACGATCACCAATTTGTCTTTATATAGGTCGGCTACTTTTTGTAATGCCTCATATTGAGGAGTATAGCCACATTTTGAAGCGGTATTCACTACTAAAATCTTTTTACCCTTGAATTTTGAAAAATCAATAGTTCCGCCGTCGATCGACTTCACTTTAAAGCTATGTATACTTGGGTTGCCAGTTATAAGAGTAAAGGCACTTAGGCAGGCAATGACTACGATACTTAGGAAATATTTCATGTTTTGTGTTTTATTATTTGGGTACAATTAACGATTAAAGGAACAAATGGTTGCTTAAATTTTGATAAATGGCTTTCGAAACTGGTAAAATAAATGGGCGTTAAATTGTATATGCCGCAGTGGCCACACTTATTTTTACCCCTTGCACGGCCTCCAAAACCGAACCAAGGGCTTCGAGGCTAGCTCCGGTGGTAGTAACATCGTCGACCAAAAGCAGGTGTTTTTGTAAGATTTGAGCATGGTCTTTTAACACAAAAATACCCTGCATATTTTCCCATCTGTGAATTCGGTCTTGTAAAGTTTGACTACTTGAAAAAACATTTCTGATGATCGCATTTTCTGCGATGGGTTTATCCCAAACTGATTGTATGCCTTTGCAAATGATGGTGGCTTGATTATAACCTCTTGATTTTTGTTTTCTTGGATGCAAGGGCATAGGTATTATCAGATCGATTGATGAAAATCTTTCCGACATTTTTAGTTCAAATCCCATCAACCTTCCTAAATAATAACCCACTGAAATATTTTGTTTGTATTTTAATTCAGTTAATAAGTATTGCATTACTGAATCTTTCGTAAAATAAAAAGAGGAACCTGCAGCTTGCAAATTTAAACGACCATAAAAAGATTTTTCTACAGGGTTATTTCGCAAAGAGAAAAAATGAGTGAAAGGCAGTTTGAGTTGACAGTGATAACATAGAACAGCGTCTCGATCTTTCAAATCGCAACCGCATGCGATACAAAAGTGTGGGAATAGCAGTCTTGAAAAATCTTGAATAAGGTTTTCAAATGGAAACAACATTTACCAAGATATAAAGTAGCCAACCCAAATGCAAGAAACTAAAATAATTGTTGGTATACCTCGTCAACTTTTGATAAAGCAATTACTTGGATCTGGTAGTTTTTTGGATCAAAACTCTTTTTGTTGTAACGCGAAACGATAATTTTTTCAAAGCCTAATTTTTCTGCTTCGGCAATGCGTTGTTCAATTCGATTAACTGCTCTGATTTCTCCATTTAAACCAACTTCTCCGGCGAAGCAAATATGATTGGGAAGAGGAACATCTTCATAGGAGGATAGTAAAGCACAGATCACAGCAAGATCAATAGATGGGTCTTCTACTTTTATGCCACCTGCAATATTTACAAATACATCTTTCATGCCAAATTGAAACCCGCCTCTCTTTTCAAGAACAGCTAATAAAAGTTGTAATCTTCTTAAGTCGAATCCCGTAACGGTTCTTTGTGGTGTGCCGTACACGCTTTGTGTAACAAGGGCTTGAACCTCTATTAACAAAGGTCGAAGGCCTTCCAAAGTGGCAGCAATGGCACTACCACTTAATTGTTCTTCTCTTTGGGCGATTAAAATTTCTGAAGGATTAGATACGATGCGCATTCCTTCTCCCGTCATTTCATAAATCCCTAATTCAGAAGTGCTTCCAAATCTATTTTTTTGAGTTCTCAAAATGCGATAAGCATAATGTCTGTCGCCTTCAAATTGTAAAACAGTATCTACCAAATGTTCTAAAACTTTAGGGCCTGCTATGGCACCATCTTTTGTAATATGGCCAATTAAAAAAACTGGGGTACCGGTTTCTTTAGCAAAGCGTTGAAATTCTCCGGCACATTCTCGAATTTGTGAAACGGAACCTGCAGAGGAGTCGATCAAATTTGATTGTAAGGTTTGAACTGAGTCAACAATTACCAATTGCGGTTTCAGTTTTTTGATCTCTTGAAAAATGATTTGAGTGGAGGTTTCAGTGAGCAGGTAAAAATTCTCGTTAGATGCGTTTAGGCGATCTGCCCGCATTTTTATTTGTTGATCACTTTCTTCACCTGAAATATATAAGACCCTTAATTGGTTCATCATTAAACCAATTTGAAGAAATAAAGTACTCTTTCCAATTCCTGGTTCACCCGCAACAAGAACTATGCTACCCGGAACAATTCCTCCTCCTAAAACTCTGTTCAACTCAGAATCGTTCGTGTTAATTCTTCTTTCCTCTACGGTTACTATTTCTTTAAGCGCAATTGTTTTAGAAACTTTTTTTTCCGAATGATATCCATTCCAGTTTTCTTCTTTTTCAGAACCCTTGTCAATAATTTCTTCAATGAAAGTATTCCATTCAGAACAAGCTGGGCATTTACCAATCCATTTAGCAGATTCGTATCCACAATTACTACAAAAAAATGCTTTTTTAATCTTACTCATTACTGTAAAGATAAGTTGAGAGATACTGAAAAAATTGAAAGATGGGGAATGTTTGAAAGAAGAATGCTAAAGAAATTTTAGGGGTGTTTTGAAATGTAAAAGGGTCAACATTTCTGCTGACCCTTTTTACTTACTAACCCATTAAATTCTTCCACTAAATTACAATAATGGGGCAGATGGCAAAATAATTTTTTGGTTTTTGTGGAAAAAAAAGGTGCTTCTGAAAATCGTATTTTTTGGGATATGGCAAATCCCAACCTAAATTAATTATTAATAAAATATATAATATGAAATATTATTATGCATAATTGCAAAAAATGATAAAAGTTGAGAATTTTATTTCAAATAATAAAAATAAATAATAAAATCTATAAAAGCCTCTTTGAAATTTGGATTTTACGTATAATATTAAAAATATAACAATAATTTATATATGAATATTTAGACTTACTCCATGCGAAAATGCTTAAACAGTATTATAATTAATCGTTTTATGTAGGGCAAAAAGATTAAAAAACCATTAAAATGAAAGATAGGCTCAGGTGGATGAGCAGCTTTTTCGTTACTTGGGCGGTCAAAAGAATTGACAAAAGGTTAACAAACCAAAAAAAAACAACATGAGAAAAAAAATGCTAATGAGCATTTGTGCATTTGTAATGACCATTTTGGTCGGCTTTGCACAAAGCTCCACAGTGACCGGTAAGGTTGTTGATGACAAGGGTTCTCCTGTAAATGGAGCATCCGTTGTAGAAAAAGGAACAAGAAACGGTACAAGTGCCGGAGTAGATGGTTCATTTTCTATTAAAGTAAAAACCGGCGCTAGCTTGGTTATTTCGGCTTTAGGTTTTGAAAATAAAACTATGGCTGCTTCTTCTTCCAACTTGCAAGTACAATTAACTACTGATGTGAAAGCATTAAGTGAGGTTGTTGTAACAGGTTCTGGAGTTGCAACTTCAAAAAAGAAATTGGGTATCGCCGTTGAGTCTATCAAAGGAGATAAATTACCAGTTACCCCCGCTGCAGGAATTGACCAAGCTTTGATTGGTAAAATTCCAGGAGCACAGATTTCATCTGTATCTGGTAACCCTGGTGACCAAGTAAACATTGTATTAAGAGGTATTAACACCGTACAAGGTGGTACTCGCCCTTTAATCTTGTTAGATGGAGCTGAGATTCCTTTCGCTAACTTATCAACCCTAGACATGACTCAGGTTGAGCGTGTTGAGGTGGTACAAGGTGCGGCTTCTTCAAGTATCTATGGAGCGCAAGGTGCGAATGGAGTTATTCAAATCTTCAGTAAAAAAGGCGTGAAAGGAAAATTGAACATTAATGTTTCTTCTGGCTATGCTGATAACTCTTTTATTAATGCAGGAAATTTTGGTAAAACAAAATTACATCCCTATTTAACTGATGCTAGCGGAAATATTATTTCTGCAAATAACTCAGGTGGTTTTGCAGCTGGTGCTCCCTTAAAGGTTGATCCAATTACTGGTGGAATCTTAGGTTCAGGTTCTTTGGCTTACCGTTATGGTAGCAACGTAGGAACTAGCCCTGGCGCTCCTGGTGAAACTTCAAACTATACTCGTTATGGAATACTGGATCCACGTAATGTAAGTGATCAGCCTTTTAAAGGCAACTTACCATGGGTTGATCACTTTGCGCAAGTTTTAACTGGTTCTTCCTCTATTAACAACGCCTTAAGTATTAGTGGCGGTGGAGATAAAGTAGATTTCAGTTTATCATTTGCTAATAACCATAGTACTTCTCCTTTCTTGAAGAATAATGGTTATTTAGATAGAACTAATTTAACTGCCAATGTTGGTGTTGAATTATTCAAAGGATTTACCATTCGTTCAATTACCAGCATTGCGTATGTTAAAAATACCATGCACCCGGGTCTTGGTGCTCCAGGTGGAGTAGGATTTGGTTACGGTAACACTAATGCAGGTGTTGGAACCATTTATGGTTTCTTAAACACTTCTCCATTCTTAAGTTTAACGGATACCATCGTTGGTGGCCACTACGGTGCTTACCAAAAAGCGAGCTTTGCTTCTGTAAATGCTTATAACCCATATTACCAGTTGGATTACACCAATGGAGATAGCAAGCAATACAATGTGAACCAAAACTTTGATGCGAACTATAAAGTAAACAGAATCTTAACCTTGAATGCTAAATATGGTGTTAGTTACAAGAATGAGAACGATATCTGGACTTATTATAATCAAACTCAAAATGCAAGCTCTAACTACTATAGTTCTTGGGCTGCAAACTACAATGGTGATGATAACTCAGGTGAGTTAGTAAACTATCAGTATAGCAATACCAAACAAAACTTTTTGGCTACAGCTTATATCAATTTGGATTTCCAAAGAGATTTCAACTTGAAATTGCCAATTCAGTCTAGTACACAACTTTCTTACGATTACAGAAAGAATAACTATAAAGAGTACGACACTCGTGGTTATTCTTTACCATTGACTCCTCCATTCAACATGAATGCAACTCAGTCTCAATACATCATTTCTGACTACGTTGAACCATTTGTTACTTATGGTTATGTAGTGAATCAGAAATTTGATATTGGAAATTATGGTGGTATATCTGGTGGTTTCAGAACTGACTATTCTTCTACATTCGGAGAAGGTTCTAAACCATTTACTTTCCCTCACTACAACGGTTATTTAAACCTTGATGCGTTCAAATTCTGGGATGGTGTAAGTGGATTTATTCCTAGTTTAAAATTAAGAGCAGCTTATGGTGAGGCAGGTATTCAACCAGGTGCATTTGACCGTTACCCAACTCTAAGTGCACGTCAATTAGGTGGAGACCTTTCTTATTCAAACAATGCAGCTCAGAAAAATCCAGACTTAGGTGTGGAGGTTTCTAAAGAAACTGAGATTGGTACAGATATGAGTTTCAATATCAATAAGAGCAGCTGGTTTAGAACAGCTAACGTTTCTTTCTCTTATTGGTCAAGAAAAACGGATAACGCAATCTTCTATCAGAACGTTCCTATTTCAACTGGTGCATCTAGCTTGTTGACTAACGCAATTGGCTTATCATCTAACGGATGGCAGGTTGGTATCAATATCCCGGTATATTCTTCAAAGAATTTCCAATGGGATGTAACAACTAACTTTAGTCACCAAACTTCTACAATTGATAAAGTAGTAGGCGGAGATATTCCATTAACTGGTTATGCTGGTTCTACTGGTCTAGTTTTGGCTGCTGGTAGAAAAATTGGTGAGATCTATGGATACCACGCTTTAACAGCTGTTGATCAGTTAAGAGCAGATGGGGTTACTCCATTTATTCCTAAAGCATCACAATCTGCTTACGAAATTGTACAAGGTAGAGTGGTTAACACAGCTACTAAAGCGATCTTCTTCTCTGATGAAGCTTCTACTTTAGGAGATCCTAACCCAACTTTAACTTCTTCTTTCATCAATACATTTACTTACAAAAACTTCATCACTTTTGGTTTCCAATTCGATTGGATCAATGGGTCACATTTGTATAACCAAACCAATGAGTGGATGTATCGTGATGGTATTAGTAGTGATTATTCTAATCCTGTTACTATCGGTGGAGAAACAAAAGCTTTCACTGCTTATTATGCATCTGCATATTATGGATTGGGTAATACTCCAAAAGGTGTGGGTAACAACGTAACGAAAGATTATTTCTATTATGATGCTTCTTTTGTAAGATTGAGAAACGTTTCTCTAGGAATTGATTTAGCTGGTTATGCTAAACAATCTTGGTTGAAAAAATGCCAATTAGTATTTAGCGGAAGAAACTTGCTAACCTTTACTAACTATCATGGATTTGATCCGGAAATTAGTTCTGGTGCTTCAAACTCAGCATTTGATAGAGGCATTGACCATAGTACAATCCCTAACATGAAATCTTATCAAGTTACTTTGAATTTGGGCTTCTAATTTATTAATCTTCAATTTAGTTCTAATGAAAAAAATACATTTTAATAAAAAACACAGAGCCTATTTTCTATGTTTTTTAATCACGATCATGGCATCTACTGCTTGTAAAAAGCAGTTGGATGTTAAAAATCCAAATGACCCTACATTTGGCGGTAACGTTAATACCGAAGCTGGTCTTGCTGCTTATGCAAAGGGTAGCGTTTACTGGAATGGTTTTAGTAATGGTGATGGTTGGTTGGGAGATAGTTATTTCTCTTTACCATGGGGTTATCATGAATTGATGGGAGACGTTGTAGGTGGTGGTCAAGGTTCTAACAACCAAACTACTACTATGGGTGTTCCTGATAGTTTCGTAGCAGATCCTACAGATCCTACCAATACTACTTTTACCAACTCTGCACCTCAAGCAACCTCTATCATCAGAAGCTTCAATAATGCGGCATCTACTGGTCAAGGTAATAACGCTTTGTACTATGAGTGGTTGAATATGTATGCATTGATCAACTCTTGTAATACCACCCTAGAAAATTTAGGAGGTATCACTTTGAGCGCCGATAAAGCAAACGCTGTGAAAGCTTGGGCATATTGGTGGAAAGGTTATGCTTATGCACAGATTGGTACTTTGTACTATGCTGGTTTGATCGTTGATCATTCTAATACTGTAGTAAGTACTTTCGTACCACAAGCAACTATCATTGCTGAATCTAACAAACAATTGAACTTGGCTTTAACTACCTTAAAAGGTATTAGCAATCAAGCTGAGTATTCTGCTATGTTGGGTCAGATCATTCCTTCTCAGTGTAAAACAGGTTTAGGTAATACGCCAAGTACTGCAGAATTTATTGCAACCATCAATACTATGTTGGCTCGTAATATTTTATTGAATCACTTGTCACCATTTGTAAATGGTAACCCTGCTGCATCTATTAGTAAGGCTTCTATTCCTGCTATGACTTCTGCTGATTGGACTGCTGTTATCACTTATGCAAGTGCAGGGGTTCAAAAAGGAATGAATGTATTTACAGGCAGATCTAGCACCAGCAACTCATTCTTCTCAGCAACAGCTGGAACAGTGGCTTCTATATGTGCTGCTTCCAACCAAAACACTACTTACAAAGTATCTGAGCGTTTAATACAATCATTCCCAGCTGGAGATAAGCGTTTAGCTAACTTTACTGCTGCTAATGGTACTTTCTATGGTGATGCAAACACTAATACAACTCGTTGGAGTTTAGTGGATGGTGTTACTGCTGGATTAAGTGGTATTCCTGTATTGGGATCTCGTCAAATCGGCGGTATCGAAGTATATATCGGACCAACATACGAAGAAAATGCTTTAATGCTGGCTGAAGCGAATATCAGAAGTGGCAACGTAGCTGCTGGTGTAGCTCTAATTGATGCAGTTAGAACTTCTCAAGGTGCTGGAGTTGCTCCATTATCTACTTCATTAACTGTTGCTCAGGCAATGACTGAGTTAACAAATGAAAGATATGCTGGTCTTGCTTTTAGAGGCCTTTCTTACTACGATTCTCGTAGATGGGGATGGACTTATAGCACAGCTGTAGGTGGTGGTCGTTATGGTGCAACTTTGATTTTCAACAAAGTATTGTATACTAACGCTAAAATCAACTATAACTTCATGGACTACTGGGATGTTCCAGGTGATGAAACTGAAAAGAACGCACCTGCTACAGGAAGTTCTGCAATTAAGAATCCTAACTATTAATAGGAAAATTGGTACAAGTTGTTTTACAGCTTGTACCAATTTCATAAAAAAAGAGACAGCTAATAACTGTCTCTTTTTTTATGCCTTTCAGCGAATATTTTAATGAAATTAAAACTTGATTTCTTCCTCGTGTTCGTTGAAGAAACGGAATTCGATGATATGATAATTTGTGTTGGCTTGAACTTTTAAATTCATCTTATACTTGCGTTTCCACTGTCTGATAATTGGATTGAACCATCCTTTTGTTAAGTGAGAGTATACGATGGGATGTACCGCCAATGTTAATGAATTGTGCGCATGCGATACTAAATAGTTCAAACGCTTTTCAATTTCATCTTCAAGGATTAGAGTAGAAGTGATTTTACCGGTACCATTACATGCAGGACAAACTTCCGAAGTATTGATGTTCATCTCTGGACGCATCCTTTGTCTGGTTACCTGTAACAACCCGAACTTAGATATTGGCAATAATGAATGACGCGCACGGTCGGTTTTCATAAAACCTTCCATGGCTTCCTGTAACTTCCTTTTATTATCGGGCAATTTCATGTCGATAAAATCGATCACAATAATGCCACCTATATCTCTTAGTCTTAATTGCCTTGCAATCTCCTCTGCTGCCTCTAAATTTGTTTCAAGTGCGTTCTCTTCCTGATTATTACTAATGCTCTTATAACCGCTGTTTACATCGATTACGTGCAATGCTTCAGTATGCTCAATGATTAAGTAAGCACCGCTTGGTAGATTTACTGTTTTACCAAAGGCAGATTTCACTTGCTTGGTAATTCCAAAATGATCGAAGATCGCTCCAGGATGACTATACATGGTAACGATTTCTGCTTTGTCTGCAGCAATACGTTGGATATAAGCCTTGGTATCAGTATAAATATTTTTATCGTTGATCACGATGCGATTGAAATCTTCACTCAACAAATCACGTAGGATACTCGTTGTTTTGTTCTGCTCGCTCATGATTTTAGCTGGAGCTACTGATCCCTTCAGGTTAGTTTGTATGGTATTCCAAATGGCTACCAAACTCAACATATCCTGATGCAATTCAGCGGTACTCTTACCCTCAGCTGCAGTTCGCACAATCACACCAAAGTTTTTTGGGCGAATGGCTTCTACAATTTTATGCAAACGTTTTCTTTCTTCAGAAGAATGAATCTTTTTTGAAACAGCTACAATTTCATTGAAGGGAGTTACCACTACAAATCTACCGGGAAGCGAAAGTTCACAACTTAAGCGTGGACCTTTTGCAGCAATGGGTTCCTTTAAAATCTGAACCAATACATTTGGTTTTCCATTCAATACCTCATTGATCTTTCCTGTTTTCAGGATCTCTGGTTCTGATTGAAATTTGGCAAAATCAAATCCGTTCTCATCCTTATCGTGCATCGCAATTTGCGTGAATTTGATAATAGAACGGGCATACGGACTTAGATCTGTATAATGTAAAAAAGCATCTTTTTCAAAACCAACATCTACAAATGCGGCATTCAATCCGGGGATGAGTTTCTTCACCTTGCCTAGATATAAATCACCTACTGCGAAGCTGGCATCTGCTTTTTCATTATGCAGTTCCACCAATTTTTTATCTTCCAGCAAAGCGATTTCAACGCCTGTTGGTGCTACATTAATAATTAATTCTTTGTTCACAAAGCGCAACTTTTAGATACACAATTACTTGCCCATTATAGGGCATACTTCCATACATCATTATCTGTATTACTAGCCACCAGAAAGGAAGGAAAAGGTAAAGTTGCAGCGTAGGAAAGGTGAGTGGCTAAATTCAGATAAGTGTTAAATCCCCGTCCTGAATAATCGGAACGGGGATTCTATCATGTTAGTAGAAGAACTATTTGTTCTTTTTCTTATGACGATTCTTTCTTAAACGTTTTTTTCTTTTGTGCGTCGCAATCTTATGACGCTTTCTCTTCTTACCACAAGGCATACCCAAGTAATTTTATATAGTTAAAAAATAAATTGTTATTTCTTCAAATCCTTTATACGCTTGTCAAGCGCAATTTTAGCATCTGGTACTTTTATGATATCTCTGGCTTTTTGATACCAGATAACAGCATTTGCTTTATCACCCTTCATTTCAAAAGTCTCCGCTAAATTGAAAATCGCTTCCAAATTATCTGGTTGTTTATCCACTACTATTTTAAAACGTTCAATGGCTTTGTCGTACTGCCCACTTTTCTTTCCTCCCAATCCTAATACCAATTGCCCATATAAATTATCTGGATGTTCTTGTACCACTTTTCTTACTTCTAAAATACCCTTCATTGGGTTATCAGAAATATTGCCAAACATGTAACAGATACCCAAACCAATTTTGGATGAATCATTAGCCGGATTAATCACCAACGCTTTATCTAAAAGAACTTTTGCATTGTCTCCTAACCAGTGTTGCATGGCCGGATCACCCTCTGTTAATAGGTTGTCTAAAAACAGATGGGCGGCAAAGGTGAGGCTTTTTTCAGAATTTTCCAACTTCGCAGCTTCAGAAGTATAATATGCATAGGGTTCAAACATCCTGGCGGAGTCTGACCAGAACTTAGCTAATTGATGAAAAACGTGTAATTGCTGATCTTTTACGTCACCTCTTTTTACAGAACTTTCTAATGCCGCCAATCTTGCAACCTGCTCAGGTTTCAAGCGTTGTTTGGCTTTTTGGAGTAATATTTCTGTTGTAACCGACTGAACCCCAGCAGATTGAGGAGTTCCTGCGGCAGGAGTGCTTGATTTTGGAGTACTGGTTACCCCTGCAATATATACCACTAAAACAAGTATTAGTCCAGCTAATACTGTAATCCATTGCTGTTTTTTCACAAATTAATTTTGTGCGAAGTTACCCAGACTTACGCTTGGTTTTTACTTCTGCAACAAATTCTTTTGCTGGCTTAAAAGCTGGAATAAAATGTTCAGGAATCTCAACAGCTATGTTTTTCTTAATATTTCGTCCAATTTTGGCCGCTCTTTTTTTAGTAATAAAGCTTCCAAAACCCCGGATATAGATATTTTGACCATTTGATAAACTTTCTTTCACCTCTTTAAACATAGTTTCAAGGGTTACTAAAACGTCTACTTTCGGGATACCAGTTTTATCTGAAATCTGATTGATTAGATCTGATTTTCTCATATGGTTGACATTTTTGTGGGTGTGTAATACCAAAATAAGATAAAAAATTCCGATTCTGCAAGTAAGATAGCTTAATTTTTATAGGCGTTACTAATTGATTGATAAATGGTTTAATACAGAATGGCATCGGCTAAATGGGTGGCTTGCCCGAAATTTGAGTTAAGAATGACAACAAGTTCCAATAAATACTATTTTCAATACCATGGACAGCCTTTTTACCCGAACACTTATGCAATGGCACTTTAACGAAAATGCAAGGCAAATGCCCTGGAAAGAAGTAAAAGACCCTTACAAAATTTGGCTAAGCGAGATCATTTTGCAACAAACAAGGGTAGCACAAGGATTGGCCTATTATGAAAAATTTATTAAAACATATCCCAAGGTAGAAGACCTGGCCAAAGCAAAAGATGGAGATGTTTTTAAACTATGGGAAGGCCTGGGATATTATAACCGTTGTAAAAATTTATTAGAAACAGCCAGGAAAATTAGTAGTAATTACAAAGGTAAATTCCCGGAATCCTATGAAACGCTTTTAACGCTTAAAGGAATTGGTCCGTATACAGCTGCTGCAATTGCCTCTTTTGCATTTCAATTGCCCTATGCCGTGGTGGATGGAAACGTGTACCGTGTTTTATCTAGATATTTTGGTATACAAATGCCTATCAATAGCACGGAAGGCAAACAGCATTTTCAACTCTTGGCTGAACGATTATTATTCAAAAAAGATCCCGCTGCTTTTAATCAGGCAATCATGGATTTTGGAGCTACCATCTGTAAGCCATTTACACCTGTTTGTATAGAATGCCCACTGCATATGCATTGTAAGGCTTTTAAAGAAGTAATGGTGAACCAATTGCCAGTAAAAGAAAAACGGCTTTCCAAAACGAAAAGAAACTTTCACTATTTCATTTTCGAATACAAGCAAAAATGGCTCATACAAAAACGTACCCAAAAAGATATCTGGCAAAATCTGTATGAATTTTATTTATTGGAATCAGACGACAGTATCAATTGGAGTCAAACAGTTGTTTTAGATTTTTTGAAAAGTCAATTAGGCATTCAAACTGCCATCGTTTTACATCAATCAGAACTCTTTACCCAACAACTCACACACCAACAAATCAAAGCAAAATTTTTACTGGTAAAACTATTTGACATGCCCACAAGTTTAAAAAAACTCGATTGGTATACGAAACAAAAAATGGCAGAATTACCCTTCCCCAAAATCATTAATGAATGGCTTTCAGGAATAGATAGAGCCGCCATTTAAACCGTTTTTTTACTAGTTGTTATTTTTTAAGCAGGTATTCTTTTGTTTATTAAAAAGGGGTATTTTTAAGAGAGATTCCATTTAGACGAACTAAAAACCAAATGTATGAGAGGTGTTAATAGAGTAATGCTTATCGGAAATCTTGGAAAAGATCCGGATGTACAACATCTGGAGGGCAATATCGGAGTTGCCAAATTCCCACTTGCCACTACAGAAACGTATAAAGACAGATCGGGAAAATTGATCTCGCAAACAGAATGGCATACCGTAGTTCTTTGGCGTGGATTAGCGGAACTGGCACAAAAATATTTACATAAGGGTAGTTTAATATATGTGGAAGGGCGTTTGAGAACCAGAAGCTGGGAAGACAAAGAAGGCAATAAAAAATTTGCTACGGAAGTTGTTGGCGATAATTTAATCATGCTTGATAAAAGAGCAGAAGGCGGATCTGGTACTGAGGGATTAGAAGGGTTTAATACCGACGATTTACCCCCATTAGGCGATCCAGGGGAGAGACTGCCTTTCTGATAGCACAAAAATGATACTTTTGTAAGCAACTATTGGTAGTACTGATTGGTTTTGATTTTTAACTTAATAATTTGATTTTGGATTATCATACGGTATTCGCTCCTTTTCTAGTAACCCCTCCAATCTTATCCGCTATACAAGCGCAAGGAACTACTGTATTGGTGATGGTTCTTTTGGTTTTATTGTTTTTGTCGTTCGTATTATCTGGTGCAGAAGTAGCTTTTTTTTCACTTACCTATAAAGACATTAATCTTTTAAAATCGAAGCAACAACCTCCTTATAAAAGAATCGTTGATTTATTAGAAGAGCCCAAGACCTTATTGGCATCCTTACTCATTGCCAATAGTTTTATTAATATATCGATCATCATTATTTCGAATTTACTGATTGATGACATGTTCAATTTCGAAAGATTTGATGCAGTGTGGGTTGAGTTTTTGATCAAAGTAATTTCAGTTTCATTCTTACTGGTACTTTTTGGAGAAGTAATGCCAAAAGTATTGGCAACCAATAATAATATTCGATTTGCAAAAGATTTTGGCGGAATCGTTCAAGCTGTTTCTTACGCTTGTGCAGGCTTGAGTAAAAGACTTGTAAACTTTTCTGATGTCATAGAAAAGAGATTATCTAATAAAGCTAATGGGGGGTCTTATAGTTTAGAGGAATTAGATCATGCCATTGATCTAACAACAGATAGTACTGCCTCTGAAAACGAAAAAAATATTCTTAAGGGCATTGTTAAATTCGGAAATATTACTGTGAAGCAGATAATGAAAACCAGGATGGATGTTCATGGCATAAGCGAGCTTGCCACTTTTCCAGAACTCATAGACAATGTAAAAGAGTTACACTACAGTAGATTGCCAGTTTACAAAGAAGACTTAGACAAAGTAGTTGGAATGGTACATACAAAAGACCTGATCCCTTACTTAAATGAACCCGATAGTTTTCAATGGAAAGTACTCATGCGTTCGCCTTACTTTGTGCATGAACAAAAACTAATTGAAGACCTCTTGAATGAGTTTCAAGCAAAGCATATTCACTTTGCTGTTGTAGTGGATGAGTTTGGAGGCACAAGCGGTATTGTTACGCTGGAAGATATTTTAGAAGAGATCATTGGAGATATCAAAGATGAATTTGATGAAGAGGAATCTGGGTATAAAAAATTAGATGATAACAACTATACTTTTGAAGGAAGAACGATGTTGAATGATGTTTGCAGAATCATGGATCTTCAAGGAGATATCTTCGACCAGGTGAAAGGCGAAAGTGATTCATTAGCTGGATTAGTACTCGAACTGGCAGGTGAAATTCCTACCGTTTCTCAAGTTGTTCAATCGGGTGATTTTCAATTTACTGTTTTAGAACTTGAAAAACACAGAATCAATAAAGTTAAAATAACCATTAAGCCACAGCTAACAGACTAGACCCAGCAATAATGACGAAGTTTTTAATTTATATTAAAAAAGATTTTTTTGGAAAGTGGCTATCGGGTTTCTATGGATTCGCAATTTTATTTTTGATAGCATCCTGTAATAGTAATTTCACTGCTAAACCACAAGGCTATTTTAGTATTGATTTTCCGAAACACGAGTACCAGACTTTCAACCAACCCGGTTATCCCTATACTTTTGAATACCCCGTATATGCAAAAGTATTAAAAGATAGTACTTTTTTTGGAGGAACTACAGAGAACCCCTGGTGGATCAATATTGACTTCCCACAATTTGCCGGTAGAATTTATGTGAGCTATAAAGAGATTGGAAAAAACAAGTTTGATACCCTTATAAAACACGCATATATTCTTACAGGAAAACATAGCTCTAAAGCTTACTCAATAGACGACTCATTAATTAATACTTCGAACCAGGTTCACGGAATGTTTTTTTCGGTAGGTGGGGATGTGGCTACTTCCAATCAATTTTACTTAACAGATTCTACCAAGCATTTTTTAAGAGGGGCGCTTTATTTTGATGCTACTCCTAATGCAGACTCTTTAGGAATTGTGAACCAGTTTTTAATGCAAGACGTAAAACATTTGATCAACACATTCAAGTGGCGGAATTAATTTTTTGATAGTAGTTTTAACCTTGAAAAAGAATACAGAATAAAGTAGTTATGATAGCAATTGACAATGTATTGGTAAGTGAAGAGATTATTGAAGAGCAATTTGTGTGCGACTTAAATAAGTGCAAAGGAGGATGCTGTGAAGACGGTGACGCCGGAGCACCTATGGAAAAATGGGAATTGGAAAAGTTGAATGAATATTACGAAGTGATTAAACCCTATATGACCCCTGAAGGCATTAAGGAAATTAATAAGCAAGGAAAATATTTATACGACCAAGAATTTGGATGGGTAACTCCTACCATTGATGGAACTATCTGTGCTTATGGTTATAGAGATAAATACGATATTATTAAATGTAGTATTGAAGATGCTTATAACGACGGAAAACTCGATTGGAAAAAACCCATTAGCTGTCATTTATTTCCTATTCGAATTAAAAAAAGTAAACGCGATCCGGAAATGGAATATGTAAACTACGAGCCTAGGGAAGATCTATGTGCTGCAGCTTGTAGTTTTGGCAAAAAATTAAAAATGCCAGTGTATGTGTTTTTAAAAGAATCCATTACTAGAAAATACGGAGCAGAATTCTATGAAGCTCTTGAAGCAACTGCCAAAGAAATGAACAAAAAGAAATAAGTAGACAAATGAAAGATAACGCCGCATCATTTATTGCAAAAAGTACTATTAAAGCAGCTGATCTGGATCATCGCAGAAAGATCAATTTTAATATTAGCAAATACAATGCGGTTGTGCCTATTGGCAAGCAACAATTTTCTGACAATATGCTTGCCCGTGAAATTGCTAAAAATAAAAAATGGGATGCAATAGAGCACCTGGATAAGCACCTCGAAAATTTTGAAAAAAGAATTACTGCGCGCGGGGCTAAAGTAATTTGGGCTGAAAATGCAGAAGAAGCGTTAGAGGAAATTGGAAAAATTTGTCAGGAAAAAAACTGTAAGACCCTTGTGAAAAGCAAGAGCATGGTTACAGAAGAAATTCATTTAAACCATTATCTGGAGTCAATTGGTATTGATAGTGTTGAAACAGATTTAGGCGAATATATTCAACAATTAGATGGTGAACCACCTTATCATATTGTTACCCCTGCCATGCACAAGAGCAAAGAAGATGTAGCAAAATTGTTTGCAGATAAATTGGGTACACCAGGTGGACTTTCACCCGAAGAATTAACTCAGGTAGCCAGAATTAAATTACGTGAAAAATATGTGCAGGCAGAAGTTGGTGTAACAGGAGCCAACTTTTTGTTGGCAGATATTGGTGCCATTGCCATTACCGAAAATGAGGGAAATGCTCGTTTAAGTTGCGCTTTTCCCAAAACACATATTGTAGTGGTGGGTATTGAAAAAATGCTTCCTTCTATACATGATCTTCCATTATTCTGGCCATTACTTTCTACTTATGGAACTGGTCAGCGTGTTACGGTTTATAACACCATTGTAACTGGTCCCAAACAAGCAAGTGAATCGGATGGCCCGGAAGAAATGTATGTGATCTTATTAGATAATGGTCGCACTAATTTATTAGCAAACCCTATCACCAGAGAAGCCTTATACTGTATTCGTTGTGGTGCCTGTTTAAATGCTTGTCCGGTGTACAAAAATATTGGCGGCCATTCTTACGAAACAACCTATAGCGGTCCAATTGGAAAAGTAATAACACCCCATTTACAAGGAATGGAAGAGTATAAACATTTAAGCTACGCTTCTTCTTTGTGTGGTAATTGTACAGAGGTTTGTCCGGTTAGAATTAATCTGCACGAGCTACTTTTAGAGAATAGGCATGAAGCAGTAGTTGGCGGTAGTAGTAGTATTGCAGAACGCATTGCCTGGAAGGTTTGGAAAACAGCTAGCTTAAATAGAACATTGATGAATATGGGGAATGGGAAATTAAAGAACTGGATGGTGAATAAGATATTCAAGGGATGGACAACGCATCGTTCTGAATTGGATTTCAGTGCTACAACTTTCAGCGAAATGTGGGAAGATCAGAAGGCCAATAAAAAGCAAGCTTAACCAATCAATACCTCTGTGTTATTAATTTACAGTCCGATCTCCAGCACTAGACTGGATTATATTTGTACAACACTTTTTAATAAAGAAGTATCTGTTACTTCTGATAAGACTGTATTCCTGAATAGTACAACAGCCAAAATCAATTACTCTGAGGAGAAGATTTTGGAACACGATTTTAGAATAATACCAACAGGGCTTTTATTTCAAAAAAATATCCAAGACCAACAAATAGAATGTTTTGAATGGAATGGACTTACCAGATTTTTCAAAACAGAATCAGCAGATTTACCATTTGATTTTTTTTCTGCAGCATTTTATTTGATTTCCCGTTACGAAGAATGGCTGCCCTTTTTGCCAGATCAATATGGCCGATTTGATCATACGAATAGCCTGGCGTACAAAAATAATTTCCTGCACCTGCCCCTAGTTCAATTATGGTTAGTGGAATTAGAGAAAATATTACAGGAATATTATCCAAACTATTCTTTGCCGAAAAGAAACTTCTCATTTGTACCAACTTACGATGTGGATATTGCATTTAGTTATTTGCACCAGCCATTTTTTAAAAACCTGCTTGGGTTTTATAGAGACTTGCTCACTGCAAAATTTGAAAGTTTTGTAGAAAGAGGAAATGTGTATTCGGGTTATCAAAAAGACCCTTATGATCAATTTGATTTTATAGATGCGTTGAATGACCAATACAAATTGTCCGCTATCTATTTTTTTCTATTGGCAGAAAAAAGAAAAGGAGTAGACAAAAATATACACCCTTCTAAAAAAGCACTCCAAGAACTCATAAAAAAAACCGCCCTAAAATATCAAACCGGGATCCACCCCTCCTGGCAAACTGCTGAAGAGAATACTTTACTGAAGAAGGAAATAAATACCCTATCAAAATTAACCAATCAAATAGTAACTATTTCTAGGCAGCACTATTTAAAAATGACAATACCTGAAACCTACCCTAAGCTGATTGGTGCTGGTATAAAAAAAGAGTATACCCTGGGATACGGCACCAGTAATGGTTTCAGGGCTTCTTATGCTATTCCGTTTTATTGGTATGATCTTAAAAATGATCGGGTAACAGATCTGGAGATTCATCCTTTTTGTTATATGGACGCCAACAGTATATTTGAATTGAGGTTGCCGGTGTATGAAGCAAAAAGTGAGTTGCAGGAATTATGGAATCAAACAAAAAAAGTGCATGGAGATATGGTTTGCATTTTTCACAATCATTTTTTAACTGATCAGCCTGAGTGGGCAGAATGGAAAAAAATGTATGTAGATTTTTTGAATGAAAATTTTGCGTGCTAATTATTTTAATGCCTTCAAACTCTTATTCACCAAGTAAACGCCTCCTAAAGTAATTAGAGATCCCAATATAATATTGATTGTGAGTTTTTCATTCATAATTACAGAACCCACCAAGATGGCTACAATCGGATTTACATAAGCGTAAAGTGAAGCGATACCAGGTTCGAGATTTTTCATCGAATAAATAAATGCGATGAATGCGATGATAGAACCCGCAGAAACCAAATACGCAAGAGCCGCCCAAGTTTGTAAAGGAATGCTTCCAATTGGAATACTATCACCTGTTGCTAATACAATCAAGAACATTAAGAAGGAACTAATGAGCATCTGCCAGCCAGTAGCGTAGTATGGATTCATTTCTGTTTTCCTTCTAGCAATAAATATAGTAGCCACAGCCCATGTAATCATGGCAATGATAGATAAGCTAACACCAATCCAAAATCCTTCCGAATGGTTGTGAAAAGCACTATCGTAAAACACCAATGCAATTCCTGCAATTCCTAAAAACAATCCAATAAAAGTACCCCAGTTAATTTTATTGTTTTTATAGATTACCATCTCAATCACCACCACCGATAAAGGGTAAAGTGCTGCTATAAGCGCAGCCAATCCGCTGGGTATATAACGAAGTGCTAATGTGGCCAAACCATTCGACGAAACGAACATGAGTATGGCCATGATGGTTAACCAGCGCAATTGTTTCAGGGTGGGAAGGGGCAAACCTTTGAACAGAAAAAAACAAACATAAATAATACCCCCTGTAAATTGACGAATAGAAGCTACTTCAAAAGCGGGTGTCTTTTGCACACCAATCTTACTCACCACCCAGGTAGTACCCCAGACAAGGCTGGTGATCAATAATGCGATATATGCTTTTTGTTTGTTCGCTGCCATTTTAATTAGATCCGAATTAATGCCTGAAATGGCGTAATCCGGTCATTACCATTGCAAGGTTATTTTGCACGCAATATTCAATACTGTCTTTGTCTCTTACTGAGCCACCAGGTTGTATAAACGCCTCCATTCCAGATTCGTGTGCAATTTGAACACAGTCGTTAAACGGAAAAAATGCATCACTAGCCAATACCGCACCCTTCAAATCAAATTTAAATTGATGCGCTTTTTCAATTGCATGGCGTAATGCATCAATCCGGCTGGTTTGTCCACAACCCTTACCTACTAGTTGTTTGTTCTTGATCAACGCAATAGCATTGCTCTTTAAATGTTTACAAACGATATTGGCAAAAATGAGATTTTCTTTTTCTTCGTCTGTTGTAGCGCGACCACCTACTTCATCCCATTTGCTAAAGTTTCCTTCGTCTGTACCTTGCTCTAAAATACCATTCAATAAAGATTTGGAAGGTGCTTTTATCGCAGCGCCATCTGCTTTCAATTCTAATAAAATGCGATTCTTTTTAGTTTTTAAAACGGCTAATGCATCTTCATTAAATGCAGGAGCGATCAATACTTCAAAGAAAATTTCATTGATGGCATCAGCAGTTACTTTGTCGATGTTACCATTACAAACCAATACACCACCGAAAGCACTTTCAGGATCTCCGGCTAAAGCAGCATCCCAGCTTTCTTTTATTGATGGTCGTTCTGCAATACCACATACATTGGTATGCTTGATGATGCCAAATACTTTATGAGAAGATGCGCTGAATTCTTTGATTAACTGCACTGCAGCGTCTACATCCACAAGATTATTATAAGAAAGTTCTTTACCATTTAATTGGGTAAAGAGTTGTGTAAGATCGCCATGAAATACGGCAGACTGGTGAGGGTTTTCGCCATAACGTAAAGCCTGACTAATTCCTGGATTAAAATAATTGCTAATGGCAATGTCGTATTGCATCACTACTTCAAAAGCTTTAGCAGCATAAGCCCTACGTTGCTCAATACTTGTTTCACCTTTCTGGTTTTTTAATAATTTTTCCAATGAAGCGTAATCATCTTTAGCTGCAATCACCACTAAATCTTTGAAGTTCTTTGCAGCAGCACGTATCATGGAAGGTCCACCAATATCTATTTTTTCAATGATCAGTTTTTCTTCAGAAGTAGTGCGAAGGGTTTCTTCAAAAGGATATAGATCAACAATTACCAGATCAATTTCCGGGATCTTGTATTCTTTCATTTCAACCAGATCCTGTGGTTCGTATCTTCTTCCAAGAATGCCACCGAAAATGGCTGGATGCAATGTTTTAACACGTCCACCCAAGATCGACGGGTAAGTGGTTAAGCTTTCAACGGCTACACATGTAATGCCAAGGTCTTCTAGGAATTTCTGAGTACCACCTGTTGAATAGATGGTAATTCCTAATTCCTGTAATTGTTTGGCAATAGGTTCTAGTCCGTCTTTATAAAAAACGGAGATAAGTGCAGATTGAATTTTTTTTTGCATGATAAATTTTCTTAACCTGTTATGGTCGATGATAATTTCCCTTAGGGCTTCATTTGAAGCCGCAAATATATAAAAATTAAAAAAAAGCATGGGATCTAATAAACACCCAGACGAAAATAATACCAAAAACTGCCACAAAGCCCTTTGTATTCTTTTGTAATAACCATATTAATAATGAGGCAATTAGAAGGTATAATAATATGGTTTCTGGAATATCGATAGATATATTTTTAGTGAGTGCAAATGGAATTCGATTGGTTCTTTCAATGATCCCATTCATTTGAGCTATTAAGTAACCAGTTATTGTACCAACCCATTTTAAAAGCAGGGGTATAGGGCTAACCAGTAGCAACAGTAATTCGGCATATAAAATAATACCAGATAACGGAACCACTAAAAAATTAGTAAATAGAAAAAGATTGGGGAACTGATGAAATTGATACAGTACAATGGGAAGGGTTAAAATTTGTGCAGAGATAGTGATGCTATTTATCTGCCAAACCAATTGAAGTATTTTATTTTTAAAATGGAACCATTGCTCAATATATCTACTAAATAAAACAATGCCCAATACAGCAGTATAGGATAATTGAAAACCAATATCCCATAATAAGAATGGATTGTATAGCAACAAAAAAAATGCAGAAGCGGCAATCGTATTCAGGGTATAGTTTTTATAACCTAGGCTTTTACTGAATAATAAAAAAGAAAAACCAACTGCCGATCTTAGAATGGCAGCAGCACCTCCTGTGATAAAACTAAAACCCCACAATACTAAAAGAATCAAGAAAGTACGAATATGGTTATTCCATTTTTTTTGACCAATCGGTTGCAGCAATTGTATGAGCAGGCCGTAAATCATTGCAAGGTGTAACCCACTGATCGCAATGATATGAACCACACCTGTATTGCTATAAGATTGAACCATTGATCTATCCAGGTCTTCTTTGTAGCCAATAAGCAAAGCTTCAGCTACAGACTGTTCTGCCTGTTTTGGAATAGCCTCTTTTAAAATTTGTAAAATAGTATTTCTTGTTTTGTACAAATAAAATTTGAGTGAAGAGGTCGCTTTTTTGTATTGGATAAATCCTGCATCAGGCAGATACACTTGAAAAAAGATCTGTTGAAAAGAGCAGTACCTGATATAGTTAAATTTATCATTATTAAAATGGTTACTGATTTGTTGAATCTGTTCCTGAAACTTAATTTCATCGCCAGTATTCAATTGTAAAGCTGTGCTATCGTTTTTAATATAGAGGAGTATATTCGATTTTGCTTCCATCCATTTACCCAGATGTTTAACAGAAACCACTGTGGCCAGGGCCTTCCAGGTTTTTCTTTTTTTTATGAGTGGTTCTTGAATAATGGCAATGATCGTATCATTTTTATTATAATGATAGCCGAGCCAGTCTGCTTTTTTTCTAAGATCTTGTTGGTTATAAATTCCTATCCCAAAAACGAATAGTAATAATTGAATGGAAATACCTGCCATTGGCATCCATGCAAATTTTTGATCAGTTGAAAAAAAATAAAACACCAATAAAAAAAGCAATGAACAAGTGGCTATTTTTTGTAACAGATCAATGGGTAGATTGTATTGGTAGGCAACTAAAAGCCCTGTTGAAAAGGGAATCAACAAACGAAGAAATGGAATGCTTTGCCAACTATTTTTTTGCTGCAATGGCATTTACTAACCTAATAAAAAAGCCACACTAAAACTAGTATGGCCTTGAATTCGATAGTAAAATTTATTTACTTAGGTTCATGCTTCTTTCCTTGTAAAGGGTACGGAAATAAGGATCCCGAAGGTCTTTGATAAAGCGGATGGCTTCACCTGTACTCTTCATTTCTGGTCCTAATTCTTTGTTTACGCCAGGGAATTTATCGAAACTAAAAACGGGTTCTTTAATGGCGTATCCCTCTAATTTATTTTCCATCACAAAATCTGTAAGTTTCGCTTCACCCAACATTACTTTTGTGGCAATATTTAAATAAGGGATTTGATAAGCTTTCGCAATAAATGGAGTAGTTCTGGAAGCACGAGGGTTTGCTTCAATTACAAACACTTTATCTCCTTTGATTGCAAATTGGATATTGATAAGTCCTTTGATCTTTAATGCACGCGCAATTTTCTCGCTATAATATTCCATGGTTTCCACAATCAACGGAGTTAGGTTAAAAGCAGGTAATACTGCATTACTATCTCCACTATGTATCCCTGCCGGCTCAATATGTTCCATTACACCCATGATATGAAAGTTCTCACCATCAAAAATGGCGTCGACCTCTGCTTCCTGACAACGATCTAAGAAATGATCAATCAAAATTTTATTTCCTGGAAGATGTTTTAATAAACTAATAACAGCTTTCTCAACATCTTCATCATTAATAACGATACGCATTCTTTGTCCGCCAATTACATAACTAGGGCGAACCAATACAGGATATCCCACTTTATTGGCAACTGCTACCGCTTCATCAGCATCTATAGCAGTACCATATTCAGGATAAGGAATATTGAGTTCTTTTAAAAGGTCGCTGAATCGACCACGATCTTCTGCCATATCCATGCTTTCAAAAGAGGTTCCCACAATTGGAATTCCAGTTTCGTGCAATTTTTTGGCCAATTTTAGGGCAGTTTGTCCGCCCAACTGTACAATAATCCCATCGGGTTTTTCCAGATCTATGATTTCTCTGAGATGTTCCCAAAATACAGGCTCGAAGTATAATTTATCGGCCATGTCGAAATCGGTAGAAACGGTTTCTGGATTACAGTTCACCATGATCGCTTCAAAACCACATTCTTTGATGGCGAGTAAGCCATGTACGCAGCAATAATCGAATTCAATACCCTGACCAATCCTATTAGGGCCGCTACCTAATACAATGATTTTTTTCTTCTTTGAGGGGATTGATTCGTTTGAGTTTAAAGTTTGATTCATTACCTAGAAATTGCGCAAAAATAGGGGTATCAAAGAAATTTAGTGGTTATTTTTTCACGGCACCATCTTTCATCACCCATTTCACATCTTCTAAAAGTTTAATATCCTTACTAGGATCTCCTTTTAGCGCTATCAGATCTGCATAAGCACCCGTCTTGATTTCGCCAATTTTTTGGGTTTGCCCAAGTAATTCTGCCGCCACAATCGTGGCAGATTGAATGGCCTGCAGGTTGGTCATACCAAAGCCAACCATATATGAAAAATCTTTAGCCTGGGGCAACTTCCAATCGTATCCCCCAATATCGGTACCGTACGCAATTTTAACCCCTGCTTTGAGGGCTTTTTTAAATAATTCGGGTTCCGATTGCGTAAAATAAAGGTTGATGGGGCTTCCTGCTTTTGCCCTTCCTTCTGCTACATATTCGTTAACGTAAATAGTTGGGCACCAGTACACTTTTTTATCAACCATTAATTTGATGCATTCATCATCCATACCAAAACCGTGTTCAATACTACTGGCACCTGCATTGATAGCTGCAATAATTCCATCGCGTGTTACTGCATGTGCACAAAGCTTTTTATTGGATCGAAGTGTTTCATCTCCAATGGAATTGATTTCATCGTTGGTAAAATTGGGGAGGCTTCTATAAGATCCATCCGCTTGTTTGGTATATCCGCGATCTGCATAAATTTTAATCCAGTCTGCCCCGTGCGCAATCTGATCTCGAACGGCCCTTCTGCCTTCATCAGCTCCTGTAATTTCTTGCAATCCCTTGGGCATTTTTAGCTCCCAGGCATAATCCGACTCTTTAAGGGGGTAGTGTCCGGTGGTATTGATAGCTAGGGTGGAAATATACATTCTGGGCCCTTCCATTTCACCTTTATTGATGGCTTTTTTAATATCAGCATCTGCAAATCCGGCTCCTTCCGTACCTAGGTCGCGAATGGTGGTGAAGCCATTCATCAAACTCTGTTTTGCACTTCTTACTGCAAGAATGGTTCGATAAGGGATCGATTCTCTGAGTACTTGAACATCGTAATCTTCACTGGTAATATCGCCTTGTAAAAGCACGTGTGTATGGCAATCGATGAGGCCCGGCATTACGGTAAATGCAGAGAGGTTGATGCTGGTATCTGCTTTTAATTTGAAACCCGCTGCTGGGGAAATTGACTCGATCAGGTTTCCTTTGATAAAAATCACCTGATTCTGTAAAATTTCGCCAGTGCGGGTATTCAAAACCTGACCGCAGGTAATAGCTGTAGTTTTTTGTGCTGCTACAAGACCTACCAGAAATAAGGATATAAAGAGTGGGAATATTTTTTTAGTCATGCCTTCGTTTTATGTTACAATGTACAAATAAACTGTAACAGAAAACGGTTACTATTGTTCGCCCTTCTGGGGTTCGTTGTTGGGTCTTCTCCAGGTACGACATTTATTGCGCCATTCTTCTTTCATTTTTTCTCTTTCTTCAGGGCTCATATGTGCTAATTTTTCTTTCATCATATTTTTCCAGTGTTGGCGTGGCCCACAACCACCCCTTGAATGGAAACCGCCGAATAAAATTTTACTCAGTACCAGTATGCCGATGGCTTGTAAAAAACTGATGGGAGATACGTGTACTACCTCGGTTAATATACCATTCCATAAACGCATCACTACATAACTTAAGAGCGATCCAAATGCGGCTGCCATTGCAGTGAAGCCGATAACTTTTTTAATCCAAAATTTCTTGTTCATAATATTTTCTTTCATTAATAATTTAATAGTTCGTCGCGCAGGCTTGCTAGTCTTTCTCTCAAATGCAATACAGCATAGCGTTTGCGACTTAATAAGGTATTGATGGTTTCTCCGGTTTGTTCAGAAATGGTTTTAAATGGAACCCCTTCTATTTCGTTCAACACAAATACTTCTTTTTGTGCTTCAGGCAATTCGTCTAAGGCTTCATTTAAAGTTTCCCAGAAAAGATTTCTTAAGTAAGCCGTTTCTGGGTTATTACCATTGTCGAGAAAAAGTTCTGACCAATCAAGGCCCATGTCATCATCTGCATCTATAAACAAATCGTTAATCAATTCCGGTTTTTGCTTACGTTGTTTATCGGTTATTTTATTTCTGGTAACAGTAAATAACCATGCAGTAAGTTGTTCAATGGGTTTGGTGTTTCCAATGAACTGATAAAAAACATCCTGCAGTATGTCTTCCACATCGGCTTCATTGTTCACCCTTTTACGGATGAATCCCTTCAAGCGTTTGGTATACGAATTGATCACTTCTGTGATATTGCTCTTGCCTTTTTCTGTCATGTTAGCCGGTATGGTCAATGCATTGCTCATCAATAATAAGGTAGACGGACAGTAAAAGAGAATATTTTAAAAAAAACCTTATTTTATTTCACAAAGCTCTTCCCAGCGGGTAGTATAACGTGGACTTCTCAGTTCCTGCCTCATTTTCCAATCGCGTTCCACACCTGCTGCTGCAAACTTTAGTGTGTCGTTGCGCATGGCGAAATTGATATTGTCCATCATGCTCATGAGCATTCTATTTTTTTCTGAAGCGGGTGCTTTGAATAAAGAAGCTTGAATGGAATTATCTGGTACGATGCCACTGAGTATAACACCGGCTTTCTTGTAGATGCGCCCTTTTTCAAAAAGCCTTTCGGTTAATTCTAATGCTGCTTTGATGAGTTCGTTTGTGAGCGATGTGGCTATGGGCAGGTTGATATAGCTGCTAATGCTGGCTCCATGCTGATAATAGCGCGTATCTGTTACGGGTTCTTTTGCAATCATCATTACACTGATGCAACTTGCGGCCGAGTGTTGCCTGCGTAGTTTTTCTGCGGCACGCGAAGTATAAGTAGCCACGGCTTCTTTAATATGTTCCAGTTCGGTTACTGCCGATCCAAACATGCGCGTGGTAGCAATGATTTTTTTGGTAAGGCGTTCGTCTTCCATTTCTTTGCTAGGCAAACCATTGAGTTCGCGAATCAATTTGGCGCCTACTACACCTCCGAGGTTTTTGCTTGCCCAGGCGATGTCTTTTTTGCTTAATTCCAGTGCGTTATTGATTTGATAGAGTTGTAATTTTTTTGCGTACTGATGGCCAACTCCCCAGATGTCTTCTACCGGTGTTCTTTCCAATGCTTGCGATATTTTTCTGGGGCTATCCAAGATCAAGACACAGTTGGTAACTACTTTATTTTTCTTGCACAATCGGTTGGCCACTTTGCTGAGCACTTTGGTAGGAGCCACGCCAATAGATACTTTGATGCCGGTCCATTGTTCTACGGTATCTTTTATTTGAAAAGAAATTGCGGGCAAGTCTTTGGGTGCGATATGCGATAAATCCAGAAAAGCCTCGTCCACCGAATACACTTCTACAGCCCCCGGCGGAAGCATGGTTCGCAGCGTTTCCATCACTCGCCAACTAAGATCACCATAGAGGTTATAATTCGATGAAAAAGTAGCCACCCCATGTTTTTCTATCAGGTCTCTTGCCTTAAAATAGGGGCCGCCCATTTCCACACCCACCTGCTTTGCCTCATCGGTTCTGGAGATAATGCAGCCATCGTTATTGCTCAATACAATTACGGGCCGCCCCTCTAAGGCTGGCTGAAATAATTTCTCGCAGGAGCAATAAAAACTGTTGCAGTCGATAATGGCTTTCATAGATTCTGTAAGCTTTTAGTGCAAACTGTGAATGGCATAGACTACTACACCCCAAGCGGTATAATTACTGAACTCTTCAATTTGCAGCTGCCCGTATTTTTTATTTTCGGCAATCAGGGTAACCCCCTTCATATGTGTTAGCAAACGGCGAACCAATAACTCGCCATTGATTACGGCTACGATTACTTTGCCGTTTACGGCCTTAATGCTACGATCTACAATTAATACATCGCCATGGTGAATGCCCGCACCGATCATGGCATCGCTATTCATGCGGAAAAAGAAGGTGGCTGGCTTATTTCGGATCAGCTGCTCGTTTAAATCGATACCCCTTTCCATATAATCGTCGGCGGCGGCCCCGAAGCCCGTAGCATTGGCAGTGGGTACTTCCCACTGATCGAAATTCTTGCTGCCTTTATAGGAGGCACTGCCCCATTCGTCGCTAAACATGATAAATAAATTTTAATATGCTAAAATATTTAGTAAATTTATACTAAAATAGTTATCGTTATAAAATTTTATTTATGGAAATGAGCAGATTACAACAAGGTGGAAATAGCATTTCGAGTGGTATTCATTTCAGTGAATACTTGCTAGTGGCGCATCCGGGACTGGATTTGCATGATAAAATTTTAGGTGAGCAGGAATATTTTTCGCTGCACTATTTAGAGCGCACGGTAATTAAAATGAAACCCCATATTGAGCTGGCCTCTTTTCATGCACGCGAAGAAATGGAGCCCACACTTATTCGGTGGATGCATCGGATCATTAGCCAGCAGCAGGCTTTTAGTTGTACGCTCAATAATTTCAGTGGATTTCCGCCGGATACGCTTTATCTGCGTATTCCAGAACCAGCGGCCATACAGCGATTAACAGCTGGACTGGAACAATTAAATGATTATGTAAAAACCAATGATTGCCCCGCAATTCGCATCAATACAAAGCCCGTGGTTTCGGTAGCTAAAAGACTAACCGAAAAAAACTACCTGCGTGCCATGCTCGATTTTTCACAAAGAAGTTTTCATGAAATATTTGAGGTGAAAGAACTGTTATTATTACGCCGAAGCCATGCATTCGATGGGTACAAGCAGGTAAATAAGTTTGTATTGCAGCCAGTATAGCAACTGCCTATTATTAATGATTAGTCTCGGTTAAATCTTTTAGTTCTTGTAAAAATTCTGAGGCACTTTCTTTGGGCAACCCATCCCAGGAACGAAGTATATTTCCTTTTGCATCTAGAATAGCCGTAAAAGGGAAACTCCCTTTTGAATTGTACTTATCGGCTAACTGATCGTTCTGTTTTTGCAGGTCTTTCGCCAACTGATTTTTTTTCTGTCTCGGAAAATCCGCATTCATCATTACAAGCTTTTCTCCGGCAAATTGTTTAAAAGATTCGTTTTCGAATATTTCTTTATGCATCCTGATGCAGGGCCCGCACCAATCAGAGCCTGAAAAATTGAGTAAGATGTATTTATGCTCTTTACTGGCAGTAGACTTGGCTTTTTCAAAATTGGTTTCCCAATTAGTGAACGACATCAATAAAAAACTTAATAAAATAATTCCGGTGAATTTCATGATCTGGGGTTTAAAAATAAACAAGGATGCTATTTAGAATAGATCGTTGCCCGCTAAATTTTCAACCCAAAGCTGATGGATTTGCTGCAATTGTTTTGTTAAAAAAATCAATACGATCATTAGTAAAGGGGAATAAAAAGGGAAAAGGATACTTGGGCATTTATTAGGTCTTTCGATTCTTAAGATTAAATTCGCGCTAAACCTAGTTAATGGAGGATGTGATTGTAGCTATTGAAGCACTATTTTTTGAATTTAAGAAAGCAGGAGCAGGCAGGATTGAAAAATTGCCACAAAGCGGAGGTGATCGTGTGTATTTCAGAATATATTTCAAAACAGAAACCTATATAGCCACCTATAATTTGCACGTTAAAGAGAACCAAACATTTATTGCGTTCAGTAAGCATTTTAAGAGCAAGGGGTTGCCCGTACCGGAAGTATTGCTGGTAAATCAGGACCAAACCATTTATCTGCAGGAAGACCTTGGAACAGCTTCTTTATTAAACGAGTTAGAGCAACAAGGGCACGGCGAAAAAACCTATCGTTTATTTCAAAAAAGCTTAACGGCGCTGGCAAGTGTACAAATAAAGGGAGATGCTGGATTAGATTATAGTTTATGTTTAACTGCAAAGGAATTTGGAAAGCAAGCTATTTTGAGCGACCTGCTTTATTTTAAATATTATTTTTTAGATACCCTGCAATTGCCATACGATAAGCAGGCAATGATGGACGATTTCGACGCATTGAGTACCTATCTTACAAGAACAGAGAACAAGTATTTTATGTTCCGCGATTTCCAGAGTCGCAATATTATTGTAAACAAGGAGGCCGTTCATTTTATCGATTTTCAGGGTGGAATGAAGGGTGCTTTGCAATACGATGCGGCTTCATTATTATGGCAGGCAAAAGCAGAATTGAGTGAGCAATGGAAGGATGATTTGCTGGCATTTTATATGGATGAAATAAATAAGCTATTGGATCGCCCGGTTGATACAAATACTTTTGTAAGTCAGTATAATGGATATGTGTTGATTCGTTTATTACAAGTGATGGGGGCATATGGATTTAGGGGCCTCTTTGAAAGGAAAGCGCATTTTTTAACCAGTATTCCTTTGGGATTGAAAAATTTAAAATTCTTTTTAGAGCATAAAAGTGTTGGAATTTATACACCTGAGTTCGATAGGGTTTTGCGTTTAGTTGTTTCAGATGAAATTGTGCAACGCTTTGAACCGCAGCAAGCCAATGAGGATACGCCTTTACTCATTGAAGTAAATAGCTTTAGTTATAAGAAAGGAATTCCGGTAGATGATAGTGCTAACGGTGGTGGTTTTGTTTTTGATATGCGCAGCATTTTAAACCCGGGTCGATTTGATGATTATAAAACACTGAGTGGTAAAGATAAATCGGTACAAGATTTTCTGGAAAAGCGTACCAGGATGAATGAGTATTTAAATAGTGTTTGGGACCTGGTAGATATTGCAGTAGAAGACTATTTGAAAAGAGGCTTTAGTCATTTGCAAATAAATTTTGGTTGCACTGGTGGGCAGCATCGAAGTGTGTACGCAGCCGAACAAACTGCCCGACATTTGAGAAATAAGTACAAGGTGAAATTGGTATTAACACATACCAACACAGCCAATTGGTTTAAAGGATAAATTTTATTAGATGAAAGCGATGTTATTTGCGGCAGGTTTGGGTACTAGGTTGAAACCCTTTACAGACAGCCATCCCAAGGCATTGGCTGTAGTAAATGGAAAAACTTTATTAGAAAGAAATATCCGGTACTTGCAAAAATTCGGGATCCACGAAGTGATTATAAACGTGCATCATTTTGCAGATCAAATTATAGATGCCATAGAAAAAAAGGAAGGTTGGGGTTCAAAAATTACGATCTCAGATGAGAGGGATGAAGTATTAGAAACAGGAGGAGGCCTTCAAAAAGCAGCCTGGTTTTTTGAAGGAAAAAAAGAATTTGTAGTAATGAATGTAGACATCCTAACAGATTTGGATCTCAGTGAAATGATCATGCAGCATCAACAAGAGAAGCCTTTGGCAACATTGGCTGTTACACAAAGAAAAACATCTAGGTATTTTTTATTTGATTGGAATAGTCATTTATGCGGATGGAGAAATATACAAACGGGTGAAGAAAAACCGGCAGATTTAAAAACTAGTTTTGAAGATTATGATGAATTGAAAATGAAAGCTTTTAGTGGCATTCATATAATAGATCCGATCATTTTTTCATTGATAGAGCAAAAAGGAAAGTTTTCAATGGTGGAGGTTTATCTGAATCTGATGAAGAAAAAAAAGATCAATAGCTTCGATCATACAGGTGGGGTACTTGTTGATGTGGGATCGTCAGAAAGCCTAGTGATAGCAGAAGGATTTTTTAGTTAAACTGCAATTGTAGGAAATGAATAAAATCAAATTCGCCATTATTGGTTGTGGTAGAATTGCTGAAAGGCATGCAATTCATGCGGCAAATTATGGTGCGTTAATGGCTGTATGCGATATCATTCCAGAGAGGGCCAATGCACTTGCAAATCAATATCATGTTCCCGTTTTTTATCATATCGATGATTTATTGCAACAACATTTGGATCTGGATGTGGTAGTTGTTTGTACGCCAAATGGACTTCATGCTTCGCATACTATTCAATCGTTTCAAGCAGGCTATCATGTGTTGGTAGAAAAACCAATGGCTATTACGGTGGTCGATTGCAATGCTATGATGCTTGCCGCAGAGAAGGCGGGCAAACAATTATTCACGATCAAGCAAAATAGGTTTAATCCGCCCATACAGGCTTTAAAAAATGCCATTGATCAACAACTCGTTGGACAACTCTTTTCATTTCAGCTCAGTTGTTTCTGGAATAGACCAGCAGCTTATTATCAAAATTCCTGGCATGGAACCGATTTAGATGGCGGTGTTTTGTTTACGCAGTTTAGTCATTTTATCGACCTCATCTATTGGTTATTTGGGGATGTGAAATCTGTAAATGCCATTACCAAAAACTTTATTCATCATGATCTGATACAGGGAGAAGATACAGGTGTAGTGTTGCTTGAATTGGAGAGCGGAGCGCTTGGTACGATTAATTATTCTGTAAATACTGCAGATAAAAATGTGGAGGGTTCTCTTACAATAATTGCCGATAAATTAACGTTAAAGATTGGTGGAGAATATTTGAATACAATCGCTTATCAGCAAGGCTATGAAATTCAATTAATTAACACTGAAGCACAAATACTTCCCAATGAGTACGGCAGTTATCAGGGTTCGATGAGCAATCATCATAAAGTGTATGAGAACTTGGTTCACACACTAGAGCAGGGTTTGCCCTATTATGCCACGGCTTATGAAGCAATGAAAACGGTAGAAGTAATTGAGCGAATTTATCTATCTGCAAAAAAAGGGTCAAATGGAATATCAACAGAAACAAGTAAGTGTAAGTGATGTAACGTTTGGTAAAAACGTAACAATCGTTCAGCCTTCCAATATTTATCAGTGTAAATTAGGGGATGATTGCTTTGTAGGCCCCTTTGTAGAAATACAGAATGATGTAACCATTGGCGACAATTGCAGGGTTCAATCACATAGTTTTATTTGCGCTCTGGTAAGTCTTGGTAAAAACTGTTTTGTGGGTCATGGGGTGATTTTTGTAAATGACTTATTTACCAACGGAGGCCCATCTGGTAATCCCGCACTTTGGAAAAAAACCACTATTGGTAATAATGTATATTTTGGTAGCAATAGCACTATATTACCAGTTAGTATCTGTGATAATGTGGTGATAGGTGCAGGAGCCGTGGTTACCAAGAACATTACAATGCCTGGAGTGTATGCTGGAAATCCCGCTAAAAAATTGCGTTAGAATTAAACCTTGATATAGATCTTTTTTTTGTCTAACAAATACACGATCGACCAATAAAAAGCGATTGTTATTAAAGCATAAACCAATGAGCCAACTCTTAGATCAGCTGCAATGTTTTTACAAACATTTTCATAGAACCATGGAAATGCAGAAGTATATACTTTCTTACCTGTTGAAACGTCTATATGGTCAACCCATCGTACTAATGCCAATATTCTTGGTAAAAACCCGCTCAGAACAAAGATGAACAAAGGGTTCTTTCCAAATACGTCAAAGAATTTACTCCAGGCACCTCTCACCGATTTGAATTCGATGAGATAGATAAATGCTGAAAGGGTTAGAATACCCAATCCGCTTGTGTAGAGCACATAACTGCTCGTCCATATTTTCTTATTAATGGGAAATACCATATCCCAGCAGTAGCCACTAAAAACCAGAACGATACCGGCCATCATCAGTCCAGCAAGCATTTCAAAATTCTTGCCTTTTTGCTGGATATACTGGCCAACTAAAAATCCAAAGATCACTTGAACAACAGGGGCACCGGCACTAGCCAATCCTTCTGGGTCAAAAGCCACTCCTTCGCCCTTGTACATATGTGTAATGCCTAATATTTTAATATCGAAATTAGTGCCGAACCAACCCGATAAACTATAGGGGTCTGCCGGGTTGCCGAGCGTTAGGCAGATAAACCAATAGAGTAATAAAATGATAGCACCTATCACAAAAGCACCTCTTGCTTTTGCATAAAATACAATTACGGATGCAAAGAAATATGCGATAGCAATTCTTTGAAGCACACCAAGTATGCGAATGTTTTCCCAGACTTTAAATATTAGATTTTCGCCATCCCATTTTACAAACGGACTCCAATTTAGAAAAAGGCCAATGGCGAATATGAGGAGGGTTCTTTTAAGTACTTTTTTCCAGAAATGTACAGGTCCGGCTTCCTCAAATCGGGGCATCACAAAAGCCATCGCGTTACCAACTGCAAAAAGAAAAAAAGGAAACACAAGATCCGTGGGGGTTGCACCATGCCAGGGGGCATGTTCCAGCGGGTCGAAAATATGAGCCCAGCTACCCGGGTTATTTACCAAAATCATCAGTGCTACCGTGGCACCTCTAAAAACGTCGAGCGAATAATAGCGTTCCTTCATGTGTTAGTAGTTGATTTTTGTTACATATAATTCGCTTCTCAGCATTATGGTCTGCCTCAAATAATGAAAAGGCTCATTTCATATTGGCAATTGTTTCAGTATTGAAGATAAGGATTGCCCGGCTGAAATGAAAAATACTTACCCTTTTGATCAATTGCTTGATGATCTTATCAAATGTTCACTATTTTCTAACTATGGGTTGGTATTATAAATAACATATATAGTTGTAACTTCGCCGACCTTGAAATAATACAAAGCATGAAAAAAAATATTCTAATAACAGGCGGAGCTGGCTTTATCGGATCACATGTGGTAAGATTATTCGTTACCAAATATCCCGAGTATCAGATTTTTAATTTAGACGCCCTCACCTATGCTGGGAACCTAGAAAATTTGAAGGATATCGATCATCTTCCCAATTACCATTTTTTGAAAGTAAATATTCTTGATGCAGCAGCTTTGGATGCAGTTTTTGAAGAATATGATATCACGGATGTGGTGCATTTGGCGGCTGAATCGCATGTAGATCGGTCTATTGTTTCGCCTTTAGATTTTGTATACACGAATGTAATTGGCACAGTGAATCTTTTAAATACGGCCCGCAACAAGTGGAAATCAAATTATTCAGATCATTTATTCTATCATATTTCTACTGATGAAGTCTATGGTAGTTTAGGTGCTGAAGGTTTCTTTTTAGAAACTACTGCTTACGATCCAAACTCTCCTTATTCTGCCAGTAAAGCTGCATCAGATCATTTTGTGAGAGCTTATAGAGAAACTTACCATATGCGAACGGTTGTTTCGAATTGTTCTAATAATTATGGTCCCTTTCATTTTCCAGAAAAATTAATTCCATTATTCATCAACAATATCATTGAAGAAAAACCTTTGCCGGTTTATGGAGATGGTTTGTATACCAGGGATTGGTTGTTTGTGAAAGATCATGCTATTGCAATTGATACTATTTTTCATAAGGGCTTAGATGGGGAAACCTATAATATTGGCGGCTTTAATGAGTGGAGAAATATCGACCTGGTAAAGTTGCTATGTGCTCAAATGGATGAAAAACTGGGAAGAGAAAAAGGCTATAGTGAAAAGTTGATCACTTATGTGAAAGACAGACCAGGACACGATCGCCGCTACGCCATTGATGCTTCAAAAATCAATCGTGAATTAGGATGGAAACCCTCTGTAACATTTGAACAAGGCTTGAGTGAGACCATCGATTGGTACCTTACAAATACAGAATGGTTGCAGAATGTAACAAGTGGTTCATATCAGAATTATTATACAGGAATGTACGAAAACAGATAAATTTTTATGACAATAGAGCAAACTAAATTAGCCGATTGCATTATTATTCATGACACTGTTTTTGGAGATAGCAGGGGATATTTTTTTGAGAGTTTTAATCAGAAAAAATTCTTGGAGAAAACTGGAATGGATATCAATTTTATACAGGATAACCAGTCGAGATCAAGCAAAGGAGTTTTGCGTGGATTGCACTTTCAACATGGTGAACATGCCCAAGCAAAATTGGTACGTGTGTTAGAAGGAAAAGTATTGGATATTGCGGTTGACCTAAGAAGAAATTCGCCCACATTTAAACAACATATTGCGGTAGAAATTTCCGCGGAAAGTCGAACGCAATTTTTTGTGCCCCGTGGTTTTGCCCATGGATTTGTGGTGTTAAGTGAAACAGCTACTTTCTTTTACAAGTGCGATAATTTATATCATAAAGCTTCTGAGGGCGGTGTTATATATAACGATCCGGAACTGAATATCGATTGGCAACTGCCTGCAGATCAGTTACTGATTTCTGAAAAAGATCATGTACTGCCCAAAATGAGTGAAATGATCGATAGTTTGCGTTTTTAATAATTGACAAGCATTTACTTTATAACCTAATTCATACAAGATGAAAGGAATTATTTTAGCAGGTGGTTCAGGAACAAGATTATATCCTATTACACGTGGGATCAGTAAGCAGTTAATGCCAGTTTATGATAAGCCGATGATTTTTTATCCCTTATCTATCTTAATGTTAGCCGGCATTAATGAAATCCTGATCATCACTACTCCAGAAGATTCTTCACAGTTTCAACGTTTGTTGGGCGATGGAAAAGACTTGGGATGCAAGTTTGAGTATGCGGTACAAGCAGTGCCAAATGGATTAGCTCAGGCTTTTGTAATTGGCGAGAAATTTATAGGTAATGATAAAGTGGCGTTGATACTAGGTGACAATATTTTTTATGGAGCTGGCTTTGGAAAGTTAGTGGAATCTTTCAATGATGTAAAAGGGGCAGCTGTTTTTGCCTATGAAGTGAACGACCCTGAAAGATATGGTGTAGTTGAATTTGATGCGAATAATATAGCCGTTTCTATTGAAGAGAAACCCAAAGAACCGAAATCAAATTTTGCAGTTCCCGGATTATACTTTTATGATAATACGGTGGTGGAGATTGCTAAAAATATTCAACCATCCCCTCGTGGAGAATACGAGATCACAGATGTAAATAGGGTGTACCTCGAATCTGGTAAATTACAAGTAGGTGTCATGAGTAGGGGTACGGCCTGGTTAGATACGGGTACTTTCGATTCATTCGCCGATGCATGCGAGTTTGTAAGAGTTATTGAAAAAAGACAAAGTCAGAAAATAGGCTGTATTGAAGAAATTGCTTTTCGTAAGGGATATATCAATCGTGAACAGCTTTTGGTAATTGCTGATAAATACGCTAAAAGTGGTTATGGTGAGTACTTGCGTCGATTAAAATAGACGATTTTGATAAAAAATGAAGTTTTGAAGGGTAAAGATTAAACAAAAAGGTATCTTGACTGTAATAAAGAATATGAACGCTTTTACAATCAAAGATCTTGAAAACCTCTCTGGAATTAAAGCCCATACGATTCGTATTTGGGAGCAGCGATATTCCTTTTTAAATCCAAGCAGAACGGATACCAATATACGTATTTATAGCAATGAAGAATTGAAAACGATTCTGAATATTGCACTCTTAAATAAGTATGGATTTAAGATCTCGCACATCGATCAGATGAATCAAGAGGAGTTAAAATCCAAGATTCTCTCTCTCTCTAATTTTGAAGCACAGCAAGAGCGTATTGTAAATGAGATGATCAATTGTATGATTGATATCGATTTTGAGCAATTTGAATTAATATTAGACAACCATATCAGTAAAAGAGGAATTGAAAAATCAATTACACATATTGTATTTCCATTTTTAGAAAGAGTGGGTATTTTATGGGTAACTAATCATATCAATCCGGCACAGGAACACGTGATTACGAATATTATCAGGCAAAAAATTATTCTTGGAATAGAAAGGGTAAGCAGCATTCTTACCTCTTCAAAAATCTGTGTCTTATTTTTACCAGAAGGGGAGCACCATGAAATGGGACTTTTGTTTATACACTATTTGCTTAAATCAAAAGGCATCAAAGTAATTTATCTAGGTGCCAATGTGCCCATAAAAGATATCGAATATGTGTGTAAATTAAAATCACCAGACTTCATTTATACGCACCTTACCTCCCTTGCAAATAACTTTAATTTTGAGAAGTTCCTCAATTTTATTGTACAAAAAATTCCGAATCAAACCACGGTTATTTCCGGACAGATTACTTGCACATATAAGAAGAAAGCCCCAGAAAATGTACAATTCAAAACATCCCTTTCAAATGTGATGGAGTTTATCAATGAATTGAGCAAATAGTATCGAATTGCAACTTATTAAAAGAGTCGAAAATCCTTAATTAGACCTAACTGCTTGATTTACTTTGTTTTACTATTTAGCAATAAAAATTAAACAAAATTCTTGATTTTGATATTATTTTGTTTATCTTTGCGAAGTAAATAGTTAAACAAAAAATTATGTCAACAGTCGATTTCGATCAAATTTTAATCAAAAATACAGAGTTTCTAAGGCCCTTTGCTTTTACCTTAACCAGGGATCAGGAATCTGCAAAAGACCTGGTACAGGAAACCTTATTTAGGGCATTGGCAAATAAGGAGAAGTACCATATTGGTACCAATATTAAAGCATGGATGTACACAATCATGCGTAATATTTTTATCAATAACTACCGCAGAAAATCTAAGCAGCAAACTATTTTCGATCATACTGCAAACGATTTTTTAATAGATACCAATCAGGTTGCGATTGCCAACGAAGCAATTGCCACATTAAATATGAAAGAAGTTCAAGAAGCTATTCATAAACTTCCTGAAATTTTCCGAAACCCATTTTTGCTGTATTTCGATGGTTATAAATACCATGAAATTGCAGATATGCTTAAAGAGCCTCTGGGAACCATCAAGAGTAGGATTCACTTTGCACGTAAATTATTGAAAACGCAGATTGAACGCCACTAATTTAAACGTATCTTGTTATAAACCTTTTTATTAATTAAGTGACTAAGAAAGCTATTGTTATAGGCAGTGGATTTGCAGGCCTTTCGGCTGCATCTTTTTTGGCAAAAGCTGGATGGGATGTTACTGTATTAGAAAAACATGATCAACCTGGCGGAAGGGCTCGGCAATTCAAAGCAGAAGGATTTACTTTCGATATGGGTCCTAGTTGGTACTGGATGCCAGACGTCTTTGAAAGATACTTTAAACAATTTGGAAGATCAGTTTCAGATTATTATCAACTAATTAGATTAGATCCTTCTTATAGAATTGTGTGGAATGATGGTCCAATGGATATTCCAGCAGATTATAATGCTTTCAGAAATTTGTTTGATAATATTGAACCGGGGAGTGGCGATAAATTAGATAAATATATTGGTGAGGCTGCTTATAAATACCAGGTAGGGATCAATAAATTAGTTTTCAAGCCAGGTCAATCACTCACAGAATTTTTAGACAAAGAATTAGTGAGTGGCTTATTTCGCCTGGATGTTTTTAATTCTATCAAAACCCATGTGGCAAAGCATTTCAGCAATCCCAAGTTGAAAGAGTTGATGGAATTTCCGGTTTTGTTTTTGGGCGCTTTGCCAGAAGATACACCAGCTTTGTATAGTTTAATGAACTATGCAGATATTAAAGGGGGTACCTGGTATCCTAAAAAAGGAATGTATCAGATTGTGGAAGCCATGTATTTATTAGCTGTTGAACTTGGCGTGAAATTTAAATTTGAGCAAGAAGTTACCAATGTAACCATTCAAAATAAATTGATCAGTACTGTAATTGCAAATACAACTGAGAATGGAATAAAAATTCCCAAAATGTATAAAGCAGATGTGGTGGTAGCAGGTGCAGATTATCATCATGTGGAAACACAAATATTACCAAAAGAATTTCGATCCTATTCAGATGCATACTGGGAGAAAAGAGTAATGGCTCCTGGATGCCTTATCTATTATATTGGTTTAAATAAAAAAATCGATGGGATTTTACACCATACTTTGTTTTTTGATACTTCATTTGCTGTGCATGGGGATGAAATTTATAAAACAAAAAAATGGCCTACAGACCCCTTGTTTTATGTGAGTGCAATTTCGGTAACCGACCTTGATTCAGCACCAGCGGGGGGTGAAAATTTATTTTTATTGATCCCTGTTGCGGCAGGATTAAAAAATGATGATGAAGCTTTAAGAGATCATTACTTCGATTTGATCATAAAAAGAATGGAAAAGCACTATGGGCAAACGATCAGAGAGAATATTGTATACAAAAAATCCTTTTCAAACAGCGATTTTATCAATGATTATCACTCTTTTAAAGGAAATGCTTACGGCTTAGCCAATACTTTGCTTCAAACGGCAATTTTAAAGCCTGCCTGTAAAAGTAAGAAAATTAAGAACCTTTTTTATACCGGTCAGCTCACAGTTCCCGGTCCGGGCGTACCGCCTAGTTTGATCAGTGGAGAAGTGGTGGCAGGGGAAGTGATTAAGGATTTTGGAAATACCTTATAGATTTTAAACAAAATCTGCCAATTTCTGTTTCCTATATATAGACTAATACATAAAAACACACATTATGATGAACCTGTTTCATGAAGTGAGCCAGGATTGCAGTAGAATAACTACCGAAAAATATAGCACTAGCTTTTTTTCGGCTATCAAACTATTGCATAAAGATTTCAGAGCACCCATTTGCAATATCTATGGATTTGTAAGGTTCGCCGATGAAATAGTGGATAGCTTTCACGAGCATCCCAAAGCAGATTTATTGGCTGATTTTAAAAAAGCAACCTACGAAGCCATCGACAAAAAAATAAGTTTAAACCCCATCCTCAATAGTTTTCAAATTACGGTTAATCAATACCAGATCGACCATCATTTAATTGAGGCTTTTTTGTATAGTATGGAGTTGGATTTGGAAAAACGTGAATACGATAAATTAGGCTACGAAGAGTATATATACGGTAGCGCAGAAGTAGTAGGTTTAATGTGTTTGCATGTATTTTGTGCAGGACATAAAAATGAATACGAAGATTTAAAGCCATATGCCAGAAGCCTAGGTGCAGCATTTCAGAAAGTAAATTTTTTACGCGACCTAAGAGCAGATTATGAAGGCCTGGATAGAATCTATTTCCCCGGTTGTAATTTTAATAATTTTAGTGAAAAAGATAAACTTGCTATAGAACGCGATATTCAAAAAGATTTTGATCATGCATTTGAAGGCATTCAAAAATTACCCATTAAAGCAAGATTTGGGGTATACGTAGCATTCAAATATTATTTATCGCTTTTCAAAAAAATCAAAAAAATTCAGCCACAGAAAATTATGCAACAAAGGATAAGAATTCCTGACTATGGCAAATTTTTTATATTGGCAAAAGCGGGTATCCGAAGTCAAATGAACATGTTGTAGTTTCACTTTTATAGTTGGTTCAAGCATATGGAACAGGTAGTATTGGTTAATGAACGTGATGAAGAGTTGGGATTGATGGAAAAAATGGAAGCACATGAAAAAGCTTTATTACATAGGGCATTCAGCGTTTTTGTTTTTAATCAATCTGGAGAACTATTGTTGCAACAAAGAGCAATTGACAAATACCATAGTGGTGGGTTATGGACAAACACATGTTGTAGTCACCCTCGCCCTAATGAATCAGTATCTGACGCTGCAAGCAGAAGGTTAAGAGAAGAAATGGGTTTTGAAGTTCCACTAGAAAAAGTTTTTGATTTTATTTATCAGGCAATTTTCGATAATGGTCTTGCAGAACATGAATTTGACCATGTGTTTGTAGGATACTATGATGGTCCAATACAAGTGAATCCTGCGGAGGTGAATGATTACGTGTATCGCAGTATGGATAATATTCAACAATCACTTGAATTACACGACGGATTATTCACAGCATGGTTCGAAATCATCTTTCCCAAAATGATGCATTGGTGGCAGCTGAATGGTCATCAAAAAATAGCTTAAATTTCATCCAAAACAATCATGAGCCATTCTAAGAAAGCAATTGTTATTGGTGCTGGTATTGCAGGTATTGCTTCTGCAATCAGATTGTCTATAGAAGGGTTCGAAGTGTCTGTATATGAAAAAAACGATTATCCAGGAGGAAAAATCAGCGAATTTAATTTAGGTGAATATCAATTCGATGCGGGTCCTAGTTTATTTACACAACCCGAGAATATTGAAGAATTATTTGCGCTTGCAGGTGAGCCCATTGAAAAATATTTTCAATACCAATCACTCCCAATTTCTTTTAAATATTTTTATGATGATGGAACTGTTATCAACGCTTACACTGATAACCAGGCTTTTGCAGAGGAACTGGAAAATAAAACAGGAGAAAAACAGGCAGCACTTTTAAGTTACTTAGAGAGCTCTAAAAAAGTGTATCAAAATATAGCTGGCTTATTTTTAAATAATTCCCTGCACCAAATAAAAACATTGTTTTCTCCTGGTGTGGGAAAGGCTTTTGCCACTCTGAGGTGGAAATATCTTTTTAAATCGATGAACGATTTAAATGCAGCTCATTTTACCAAAGCACATACCATTCAATTATTCAATCGCTTTGCCACCTATAATGGAAGTAACCCTTATCAGGCACCTGGCATGTTAAGCCTGATTCCTCATTTAGAATTAAATCAAGGTACCTTTTATCCGAAGGGAGGGATGATTAGTATTAGTAATGCGCTATATCAGTTAGCACTTAAGAAAGGGGTACGATTTCATTTCTCTACACCTGTTGACAGAATCATTCAACATGAAAATTCTGCGCAGGGGGTAGTAATAAATAGGAAGAATCGGTTCGCAGATATTGTTGTAAGTAATATGGATGTATATTTTACTTACCAAAGATTGCTGTTAGACCCTTTTAAAGCAACAGAAGTTTTAAAACAAGAAAGAAGCAGCAGTGCACTGATCTTTTATTGGGGAATCAATCATCCCTTTCCAACACTAGAATTGCATAATATATTTTTTACTAAAAATTATCAAGCTGAGTTTGAATCGCTTTTTACAACCAAAAAAGCATACGCCGATCCCACGGTCTACGTAAATATCACCAGTAAAATGGAACCTGGTTTACAAGCCCCGGGGGGAAAAGAAAATTGGTTTGTAATGGTAAATGTGCCTGCAAATATGGGTCAGGATTGGCTGGAACTCAGAGCAAAATACAGAGTTGCCATTATTGAGAAATTAAATAAAATATTAGGGACAGACATAGAACCCATGATAGAAGTTGAGGAAGTGTTAGATCCTGTTATCATAGAAAATAGAACCCATTCTTATATGGGATCTTTATATGGAACAAGTTCTAATTCTAAGATGGCTGCTTTTTTAAGGCATCCGAACTTTTCTAAAAAAATAAAAAATTTATATTTCGTTGGGGGGAGTGTACATCCCGGCGGTGGCATACCTTTGTGTTTAAAGAGTGCCGCTATTATGAGTAGGATGGTGGCCAAGGATTTTAAAGAAAAGTAAAATAGGAATCAGCTGATTGGAAATTTTAAAATATCGAAACATAATATCGCTACTTTTCTTGCGATACTTTTTCATTTTAGTGGACTCATTGGTATCCTATTCAGTGATCAGAAAGAGTGGTTTATTCAAAATACAAGTTTGAATCTGGTATTAATGGCAATATTGCTATTGTGGAATCAACCAGAAAAGAATGGAGCTTTTTTTAGTTTCTTACTTATTAGCTTTTTAATAGGGATGAGTGTAGAAATGATAGGTGTAAATACCGGACGTTTATTTGGAAGCTATCATTATGGGGTTAAAATGGGCGCCAAATTCAATGCAGTTCCCTGGTTGATCGGCTTGAACTGGTTTGTATTGATGTTTTGTTGTGGAATTGTAATGACTAAATTGCATCAATGGATCAAAGATCAATATGAAGCTTCGGGGTTTACGATGACGCCCGTGGTTGAAAAAATTTCATTGGTATTTGACGGTGCTTCTATTGCATTATTTTTCGATTGGATAATGGAACCAGTGGCAGTTAAAATGGGCTTTTGGGAATGGAAAGATGGGATCATACCATTATATAATTATGTTTGTTGGTTTTTGATTAGCATGTTTTTACTCTGGGTATTTAGTAAGCTAAGGCTTAATAAAGACAATCATTTTGCAGTAGATTTATTAATCATACAATTTTTATTTTTTTTAACACTAAGAATTTATTTATGATGAACTATGTACTTATTACCCTGGTCACATTTTGCATCATGGAGGGTATTACATGGCTTACACATCGTTTTGTGATGCATGGATTTTTATGGTATTTACACGAAGACCATCATAAAAAGGGCGCCGGATTTTTTGAAAAAAATGATGCTTTTTTTGTGATTTTTGCCATCCCTAGTTGGCTCTGTATTATGTTAGGAAGTATGAATCAAGTATATTGGGTAGTGTCCATTGGAGCGGGTATAGCATTATATGGCTTTGCTTATTTTCTAGTGCATGAGATTATTATACATCAACGGTTCAAGTTTTTTACAAGGTCAAACAGCCGTTATATCAAAGCCATTCGCTGGGCACATAAAATGCACCATAAACATATCGACAAAGAAGAAGGAGAAAGCTTCGGTATGTTATTGGTAGCTAAAAAATATTGGGATAAAATTCGCAAAGACGAAGCCATCCAAAATAATCCACAATAAACTCTGCAAACCTAAATGGCACCCAAACAATACAACTATATCATTGCCGGTGCCGGTTGCGCAGGATTAAGTTTGTTGATGCGCATGATGGAAGATTCTTTTTTTTTCGAGAAAAAAATATTGGTCGTTGATCGTGAAATGAAAAACACAAACGATCGCACCTGGTGTTTTTGGGAGAAAGGTCAAGGGCTTTTTGAGAAGATCGTGCATCATCAGTGGCAGCAGGTTAATTTCTTCAGCAAAGATTATAATAAGAAGTTAGATCTAAGTTCCTATCAATATAAAATGATTCAGGGAATTGATTTATATAATACCGTTATTCAAAAGGCATCTGACTTTCCCAATATTGAATTTCGTGTAGATGAAATATTATCCATTCGTTCTACAGAAACTAGCGCCGAATTGCAGTTCAATAATGAATTGGTTGTAGGGGAATATTTATTCAATAGTATTCTTTTTGAGAAAGACAAACTTGTACCCACTAAAAATCTATATCAGTTATTGCAACATTTTAAGGGATGGGTAATTGAAACCAGCGAACCTTTTTTTGATCCTGCGGTAGCTACTTTGATGGATTTTAGAATTAGTCAGGAACATGGCACTAGTTTTTTTTATGTAATGCCCACTTCTGCCACAACCGCATTAGTAGAGTATACATTATTCTCTGAAATGCTTTTGCATAAGGATGCTTACGACGTTTCATTAAAAGCATATATCAGTGAATTCCTTAAGATTAAAGAATATAACATACAGCACGAAGAATTTGGGATCATTCCCATGACCAATCAACGTTTTTCTTTGCAGGATGGGCGGATAATTCAAATGGGAGTGGCCGGTGGGCAGGTGAAAGGCAGCAGTGGCTATGCCTTTCAGTTTATTCAAAAACGAACTGCTGCAATTGTTGCGGGATTAAAAAATGGTAAAACCAAGTTCGATCGTATTGGAATACATCAAAAAAAAGGAAATTTGTATGATGCCGTTTTATTACATGTATTGCATCATCATAAAATACCTGGAGATCAAATATTTCAATCCATTTTTTCAAAAATCAATACAGAGAAAGTGTTGCGTTTTTTAGATAATGAATCAAGTATTTTGGAAGACTTGCAAATAATGAATTCTGTACCCACATCTATTTTTTTACCTGCTGCGTTAATTGAACTCAGTCATTAAACTCAATGAAATGAGAAAGATCATTACCATCACATTAAATCCTGCCCTAGATAAAAGTATTGTGATACATGGTTTGGTACCCGAAAAAAAATTAAGGTGTTCTGATGCGGTATTGGAACCAGGAGGTGGTGGTATTAATGTAACACGAGCCATACATAAGTTGGGAGGTGCTTCCCGGGCGATGTATTTAGCAGGAGGATATACTGGTGAAAAATTCACGGAGCTAATAAAGGCAGAAAAAATTCAGTATAAAGTTTTTCCAATTAAAGAAGATACGAGAGAAAATTTCATTGCAGTTGATGCAAATACAAATTTGCAATATCGGTTCGGAATGGAAGGTCCAAAGGTTGCTGAAGAAGAATGGATGGCCATTTTAGAGGCTGTTCAAAAAGAGCAGGATCTGGAATTTATTGTGGCCAGCGGAAGTCTTCCACCGGGTGTACCCTTAGATTTTTTTGGAAGGCTTGCAAAAATAGCTAAAGATAAAAATGCAAAATTAGTGATCGACACTTCTGGCGAACCCTTAAAACAAGCAGTAGCAGAGGGTATTTTTTTATGCAAACCCAATTTGGGTGAATTAAGTAATCTAATGGGAGGTGAGCGTTTAAAACCGGAAGAAGTAGTAACTGCAGCTAGAACAATTATTGAAAAAGGCGGCTGTGAAATAATGGCGGTATCGATGGGTGCAGATGGAGCCATGCTAATAACAGCAACAGAGCATTATGCGGTAAAAGCGCCAAAAGTGGAAGTAAACAGTACGGTAGGTGCAGGTGATTCCATGTTAGCGGGCATGTTAATGGGTATGGCACATCATGAATGGGGTATGAGAGATGTACTTTGTTATGGCGTAGCAGCGGGTACTTCAGCTACTATGGGTCATGGCACAGAGTTATGCAATTTAGAAACCACAAAACGAATTTTTGAACAATTGAGGCATTAATATCTGGCATCAATTACATTTGCAACTTGGCCTTGTAGTACAACGGATAGTATGCGAGTTTCCGAAGCTCTTGATTCAGGTTCGATTCCTGACGAGGCCACAAAATTCAATAAAAAAGCAATACACATAAGTCAAACTTATGTGTATTGCTCGAATTAATACCTTTTTACTTTTTTATAATTATGCCATTTTGTTTTCTTTCTTGCCAAAGGCAAAGAAAAAACCACTTGCTATTAAAGCATAAATAGATACTGCAGTTCCAAGCTTATACATACTTGAATCGTTACTTTGGTTAATATCAATTAAAACAAATCCTAAGGCTGCAATTACCAATGCTAAAATGATGAGAGTTCTAGATTTCATAATATTATGTTTATTGTTTTTAATTCTTATACAAAGCAATTACAAAACACTGAGAAAAAGCCCCGTGAAAACACCGAAATTTTGTAGTGGTAAACCCCCGAATCGTGTAGCAGAATTGCTGACAAAAGTCCTGATATTTATATAAAAATCGTTTTCAAAGCCTCAATTCCTCTTTAAAGTTATTATTACAAACCTTATATTTATATACCCATCAAACGATTGTATATGAAAAACGATAGAAGGAAATTTCTTAGAAATATCAGCGGTTCAATGGCACTGCTTGCCATTGGATCTAAATCTGTTGCCGCCAGTTCAAATGTTAGTTCACTGATATCAACCATCAAAGTAAATTCCAATGATGCCATTAAAATCGGTTTAATCGGTTCGGGTATTATTGGACATTACGATACCGATACCGCCCTGAAAATCCCTGGCGTTGAACTAGTAGCCGTTTGTGATTTATATACAGGACGTTTAGATCGGGCAAAAGAAAAATGGGGTAACCATCTTTTTATCACCAGAGATTATCGGGAGCTATTAGCTAAAAAAGAAATTGATGCAGTTCTTATTTGTACGCCGGATCATTGGCATCAAAAAATATCCATCGATGCCATGAATGCTGGAAAACACGTGTATTGTGAGAAGCCGATGGTGCAAAAAATTGAACAAGGTTGGGATGTGATCAATACACAGAAAAAGACGGGTAAGGTTTTTCAAGTAGGTAGTCAAATGGCAAGTGCTGCTGGAATCTTAGAGGCTAAGAAAGTTCTGGCCGCTGGAACCATTGGAGAACTTACCATGGTTGAATCTTATTGTGATAGAACGGAAGCCAAGGGGGCATGGCAATATTCCATTCCTACAGATGCTTCACCAGAAACAATCGATTTTGATACTTTTTTAGGATATGCACCCAAAGTGCCATTTGATGCAAAACGATTTTTTAGATGGCGCAATTATGGTGCCTACGGAACTGGTGCGGCAGGTGATTTAATAGTTCATTTATTAACGGGCATTCATACTATCACTAGTTCAACCGGCCCAAGTAAGATTTCGAGCTTTGCCAATTTGAAATTATGGAAAGATGGTAGAGATGCCTTCGATATTATTAATGCCATCATGGATTACAAACAATCAGATAAACACAATGCTTTTCATGTAACTACCCGAATCAATTTAACGGACGGTGAAGGCAAGGGATCATTTGGATTAAAACTAATTGGAACAGAGGGTGTGATTGAAGGCGGCGGAAATGGATATAAACTAAGAACTTTAAAGAGAAGAGCGGCACCGGGTTATGGTGGTTATGATTCTTTCGATAGCTTTTCACAAAAACAAAAAGAGGAATATAAAAAATGGTACCAATCCGAATATGGAAATGATACCGAAGGGGGCTATGATCTGAACAAAGAACAGGTATTCAATACTCCTGATGGATATGATGATCGATTAGATCATATGATCGTATTTTTCAATGCGGTAAGAACAGGCAGTAAGATTCATGAAGATGCCTCTTTTGGATTAAGAGCTGCAGCTCCTAGCATCGCATGTAATATCAGTGCACAAATTCAAAAGCCCATTCTTTGGAATCCTGATGAAATGAAACTGGTATAAATGTTTTTTTAATTAAGCGCATTCATTGACTTTTTTATAAGGCAATTCCTACACCAAACCCACAACGAAAGGATTTGATAAGTGATGTGGTATTTAAACTATTGGTCCAGGAATATTTCCTCCAACCAAAATCGAGGTAAAAAGAGTTTTTTTACCAGTGACCAACAATGCTGCAAAACCCCAACCCCAAAAACTTGCTGTACGTTCAATAGTAGGTGTTGGTGGTTCAATTAATGATGCTTTTGCAATGCCATAATCAAAGTATAAACCAGATACTAGCATATATACAATACCCTTAGATTCAGCAGTACTCCAACCGTGGTTACTTCTGGTTTCTATCCATTCAGTTGCAGTTACTTTTTCTACATTTTTTAATTGAATTAATTGCCCAGGGACTTTCTTCACCTGTTTCATTACTAAACTATTTATACTGTAAAGGAAAAGTGTATTAAAATCCAAAAAGTACCCTCCATTGAGTATAATTCAACACTTGAAAACCTTTGAATTAGTTATCAAAATATTTTATATAAAATATTTCAATTTTCAACCTGCTTTTTATGGGTGTCATTTTACCAATTTCGAACATTCAAGATTCAGTTTAAAAACCTTAATTTTCATGAAGCCATTGAAAATGCAAATAGTATTCGCTTATCAACAAATACCAAATTCTGTTCGGCATTTTTTATTTATGGCATTCTCCCTGGCAATTAGCTGGAAATTATTTTACCTTTTATTTTTTATGAATACCCGAATACTTGATGAACCTTTAACCAATCATGTTGGTATTTCCACAGCTTATGTTTTGAATCATTTTAGTGGCATGCATCAGTTTGATGCAATCAAAAAAATAGATACCTCCATCATGGAAGGTCAAATTCAAATGGCACAGGTCAGCAGTATTTTGCATCATCATCAGAAAGTCTTGCATATTGCAGATGGCTGTAATGGTCTTGAATTAATGGTTTTATATAGTGGATTTATTATTTGCTATCCATCCACTAAAAAACGCAAAATAGGGTACATTTTACTTGGTCTTTTAATGATAGACTTTTTCAATATTGCAAGGTGTTCCTTATTGGGATTTATTAAAGAGTATTATCACCCCTATTTTTATATCTCCCACCATTTTGTTTTTAAAGTAGTGGTGTATGCAGTTATCGTAATTCTCTGGGTTTGTTTCACCCGTAAAACTGAGTTTCATGAAAATCCACTATAAAACAAAGAGACATCAGTACCTGGCTGGACTAATCATCATCATCCTGATCTATGGTTTGTTTTATATCTTATTTGCAGATAGACCAGATACCTTACTCATCCCCAGAAAATGGCGGCATGTGATTAAATTTTGTACTACATGTATGGTATATCTGATGGGTACTTATCATTTAGGAAAACAAAAGAATAACTGGATGTTATGCCTCTGGCATTTAGTACATATTAGCTTATTGAGTACCATTACCTGCATTGGTATCTATGATTGGATTTTTGGAATGGTGAGTTACCACGTAAAAGAAATTGCAGCAAGTATGCAAGAATTTTTAATCTCACCCATGCTTTATATCGCAATGGGGATATTAAATCAGAGACTAGTATTAAATCTTCAAAAATCTAGCGTTAAATGATCTTTTATTTTTAAGTCATTCAGAGAATTTCTCAAGTAATACCAAATACAAATATATTTGAGACTACTTATGCAAAAGAAACCGAATAAATTGGGAATATGGACAAGTACTTCCCTGGTAATAGGTAATATGATTGGGGCTGGTATTTTTTTAATGCCATCAACCCTGGCTAACTATGGAGCCATCAGTTTAGTAGGTTGGATTATTTCTGCCATAGGTGCTTTGTTACTGGCTAAAATATTTTCTAATTTAAGTAAGTTATTACCGGCTGCAGATGGCGGGCCTTATGCATACTCACAAAAAGGCCTTGGCGATTTTGCAGGATTTTTAGTTGCATGGGGTTATTGGATTTCTCTTTGGTGTGCCAATGCTGCCATTGCAGTTTCATTAGTAAGTGCGCTGAGTTCTTTTTTCCCGATACTTGCGAATAGTGCCATAGCTGCAGTAGGTACTGGTTTATTTGCTATTTGGTTTTTAACATGGATCAATACCAAGGGCATTCTTGCTTCAGGGAGATTACAATTAGTAACCACTATTTTAAAAATAATTCCACTTATACTGGTGGCTATTGGAGGGCTCTTTTTTTTCAATATAAAAAATTTCACCCCATTCAATATAAGTGGGGGTTCATTTTTCTCAGCTATCACGGCAACAGCAACACTCACTTTCTTTGCATTCTTGGGTATAGAGTGTGCTACTATTCCATCGAGTAGTGTAGAAAATCCAGACAAAACAGTCTCAAGAGCTACCATGATTGGAACCATCATTACTACGATTATTTATATCATGAGTAGTATCAGTATTATGGGTATGTTTCCTGCTAAAAATTTACTCCATTCTGTAACACCTTTTGCCGATGCTGCAGAATTGGTTTGGGGTTCGAGTGCCAGGTACCTGGTAAGTGCAGGTGCTGCCATTGCTGCATTTGGGGCTTTGAATGGATATATTTTGATACAGGGGCAAATTCCCTTCGCCATAGCGAAAGACAAATTATTTCCCCCCTTATTTGCAAAGAAAAATGGGAATGGTGCACCTGCAGTAGGTATCATCATTTCAAGTGTATTGGTATCTGTATTAATGTGTATGAATTATACCAAGGGCCTGGCTGAACAATTCAAATTTTTAATTTTACTTTCTACACTTGCTATATTAATCCCCTACCTTTTTTCAACGGCTTCTTATATCATTATTCTAGTAAGAAATAAAGTAACAACAAAAAGGGGCTGGGTGTCGGCGATCTTATTATCTTCATTCGCATTCTTATTTTGCTTGTGGATAATCATTGGTTCTGGGCAAGAAACAGTTTATTGGGGTTTCTTACTTTTAATGGGGGGTATTCCCTTTTATGTTTGGATCATTTGGTTAAGGGATAAAAAAAACTGATCAGTATAAATTCTATAAATTATTCTTATGTCTACTAGTGCACACTCTGAAATCGGGAAAATAAAATCACTATTTATTAAACAAGCAGCATCTGCTTTTATTAGTGATGCACATATTGATGCACACTGGAAGGAATTGAATTATTTAGGTAAGCCAAATATTGAGAACTCGTTAAGCGAATACACATCTTTTGAACAGATTCTAAAAGACAATGGTGTGGAACTCTTATACTTGCCTCAAAACAGTTCTGTGAATATGGATTCCATTTATTGTAGAGATGCAGCCATCGCTACTGATAAAGGAATGATCATTTGTAATATGGGTAAAGCCGGAAGGAAAAATGAACCCAAAGCAGAAAAAGAAGCATTCGAAGCAAATGGCATTGCCATACTTGGTGAGATACAGGCTCCTGGTACAGTGGAAGGTGGTGATGTGGCCTGGCTGGATGAACATACATTGGCAGTTGGACATACATACAGAACAAATGAAGAGGGAATTAAACAGTTAACTGCTTTATTAAAACCATTGGGTGTTGATGTTATATCGGTTTCACTTCCGCATTATAAAGGACCTTCAGATGTGTTTCATTTGATGTCGGTGTTAAGCCCGGTAGATACTAATCTTGCAGTAGTATATTCTCCACTAATACCGATTGTATTCAGAAATCTTTTATTGGCAAAGGGTTATCAATTAGTGGAAGTGCCTGATCAAGAATTTGAAAGCATGGGATGTAATGTGCTGGCATTAGCACCCAGAACTTGTTTAATGGTAGAGGGCAATCCAAAAACAAAAGCCGGATTAATGGCAGCAGGTTGTAATGTAATTGAATACAAAGGAAATGATATCAGTGTTAAAGGAGGCGGTGGACCTACTTGTTTAACAAGGCCTGTTACTAGATTGAAATAAACTATAATTTTTTTGTAGCATCAATCTTTAACCAAATAAACGCTCCCGTTAGAACTATAATACCAATTAATAATACAGGTAAATAATATCCATAGGCATTTGCCAGGTACCCAAATAAAACGGTACTAAAATAAGCAGCTGTTAATCCGGCAGCATTCATGGAACCCGATACTGATCCGCTTTTTAATCCTCCCAGATCCATGGCTACTGCCCATGCTACTGGTGCGGTAAAATCCATAAATGCCATGCCTATCCCTAATGCAATAATAGCTGTAGTATTATCTGCTACTAAAGAAGCGCCGATCATGCATAACCCAGAAACAAATAATCCAATCATCGGCACCATTCTTCTTCCCCATTTCTTGCCATATTTTAATACTGCTTTATCACTCAACCAACCTCCACTCAAACACCCTAATCCTGCTAATAAATAAGGTATCGAAGATGCCCAAATCAATTGTTCTTTTGGAATTAACCTTCCCTTTTCTAAATAAGTATGAAACCAACTTTGAAAAAAATAAGCACCAATAGCATAGCAGATATACATACCTAGCAGGTACCAGATATTTCTTGATTCAAAAATACTCCAATAAGATTTTTTATTTTCTTCTAAAACAATGGGCAGATCACGATTCGATAAAATGAATTCTAATTCTTTAGGATCGATATTTTTTACTTCAGAGGGTTCTTCATGATGCCAAAAAGACCAAAATATGGTCCAAACAATTCCAGCAGCTCCTAATATATAAAAAGGAAGGTGCCAACTAAATCGCTGTTGCAAAGGCAATACCACAAATGGGGTTAATGCAGCTCCAATTCTAGAAGCACCCCAAATGATAGCCTGTGCCCTTCCCCGTTCTATTACCGGAAAATATTTGCTCAATACAATGGAAGTATTGGGATAAGCACCTGCTTCTCCCATCCCAAATAAAGTTCTTACTATTAAAAGCATTAAAAACCCTGTCGAAAACCCTGTTAAGATGGTAAAGATCGACCACCAGATTACCACCCGTATCAATACTTTTTTACCGCCAATTTTATCGCCTAACCAACCCGTAGGTACTTCAAAAAGGCCATAGGCCAATGTAAACACACCTAAAATCCATCCCCATTGAACAGTACTCAAATGCAGATCTGACATGATAGAACCACTTGCAGAAGAAAGTGCGATCCTATCTAGAAAAGTGATCATGGAAAGGATCGAAAGAACTGCAAGAACCTGGTATCTTCTTTTCATATTTCGTTTTAAAACTTATGTAATTTAAGGGTTAGCACAGTTTTTGCTATAATTTAAAGATCATTAAAATAAGATGATTACCTTTGCAGTCTGAAAAAGTCAATCGCCATAGTATTTCTAAGCATTTATCTGTTAACCACTACAGATGCCTATCAGCTATTGAAAATGCCGATGATCTTCAAACATTTTGTGGAACACCGCCAGGCCGATAAAAGCATCAGCTTTGTGAAGTTTCTGGATATGCATTATATGCATGGAAGCCCTAAGGATAAGGATTATAGCAAAGACATGCAATTGCCTTTCAAAACCTCTGGTGATTTCATCTATGTTTTGGCAAGCGAATTCGTTCCTTTAAATGAACACATTTCAATAACAGCTCCGGTTGTTTTAGTATCTGAAAAGAAAATCGATATACACCAAAACGATCTCCTTCCCTCTTACTTAGCCAGTATCTGGCAACCTCCCAAGTCTTGTTAATATTTTATTGATGCAATTGTTTGTTAAACGATTGAACCTTGCTTTTGTACCACACAAGAGCCTTTAATTTATTATTTATAAATAAGACCATTATGCTAAATGCAATAATTGGGTTTGCTATCAAAAATAAACTGATCGTAGGGCTTTTCATTATTACCCTGATTGGATATGGTAGCTACCAATTTACCAAATTACCTATCGATGCCGTGCCTGATATTACCAATAATCAGGTTCAGGTAATCACCATCGCTCCTTCTTTCGGAGCAACCGATATTGAAAGATTGATCACTTTTCCCATTGAGCAAGCCAATAATAATATATCTGGTTTAAAAGAAATTCGTAGTTTCTCTCGCTTCGGACTTTCTTTAGTAACCATTGTTTTTGATGATGCAACCGATGTGTATTGGGCTCGCCAACAAGTTGCTGAACGATTACAAAAAGTGCAAGCCATTATTCCACAAGGCATTGGTACACCCGAACTGGGTCCCGTAAGTACTGGGTTAGGTGAGATCTACCAATATGTTGTTCGACCAAAGGCAGGTTACGAAACCAAGTACAATGAAACCGATTTAAGAACCATTCAAGATTGGATCGTTCGTCGCCAACTATTAGGGGTAAAAGGTGTGGCCGAAGTGAGCAGTTTTGGGGGCAAACTAAAACAGTATTCCATTGAAGTAGATCCCAATAAATTACTTTCTTACAATATTACCATCGCTGATATTTTTAAAGCGCTGGAATCCAATAATCAAAATACGGGTGGTGCCTACATCGAAAAAGGGGCAACCGTTTTGTACATCCGTACAGAAGGATTATTAGGTAGCATTGAAGATATTAATAATATCGCCATTAAAAATACAAATGGTGGAAACCCTTTATTCATAAGGGATGTGGCCACTATTAAAATTGGAAATGCCACACGCTTTGGTGCCATGTGCTACAACGATCAAGGTGAAGTAGCAGGTGCCGTTGTTATGATGCTAAAGGGTGCTAATAGCAGTGATGTGATCAAAAATGTAAAAGAGCGTATTGCGCAAATTCAAAAAACAGTTCCCGAAGGAATTGTGATTGAACCTTTTCTCGACAGAACAAAAATGGTAAATAACGCCATTGGTACAGTTGAACAAAATCTATTGGAAGGTGCACTCATTGTAGTATTTGTATTAGTACTATTTCTTGGAAATTTTCGAGCAGGTTTATTAGTTGCTTCTGTTATTCCACTTGCGATGCTATTCGCAGTAATTATGATGAACCTCTTTGGCGTTAGCGGAAACCTAATGAGTTTGGGGGCACTCGATTTTGGATTAATTGTGGATGGTGCCGTAATTATTGTAGAAGCTGTCATGCATCGGCTTGGCCATAGCAAACACTTTGTAAACATTTCTAAGTTGAACCAAACTGAAATGGATGAAGAAGTTAACCAGTCGGCCAGCAAAATGATGAATAGTGCTGTTTTTGGTCAGGTGATTATTCTGGTAGTGTACTTACCCATATTTACATTGGAAGGAATTGAAGGAAAAATGTTTAAGCCCATGGCGCAAACTGTTGCATTTGCTTTATTGGGTGCATTTGTTTTATCTCTCACCTATATTCCTATGATGAGCGCTTTATTCCTGAGCAAAAAAATAAAACACAAACCAAATATCTCAGATATCTGGATGTCGAAAGTGGAAAGAATATATCAAAGGACTTTGAATTTTGTGATCCAGTTTCCTAAAATTGCGCTTTCTTCTGTATTGGCTTTATTTGTATTTGCAGTAATATTACTCACCAATCTAGGTGCTGAATTTATTCCTGCTTTGGAAGAAGGAGATTTTGCAGTTGATACCAGGGTGTTAACAGGGAGTAGCTTAAATACTACAATTGTAAATACGCAAAAAGCCGCACATATATTAAAGACACAGTTTCCAGAAGTTGAAAAAATTGTTACAAAAATTGGTAGCGGGGAAGTACCAACAGATCCGATGCCCATGGACGCGAGTGATATGATGGTGATTTTGAAACCTAAGAAAGAATGGACTTCTGCTAAAACATTCAACGAATTGAGCGAAAAAATGGGTAAGGCCTTAGAAGCTGTACCTGGTGTTACCGCAGGATTTCAGTTCCCAGTTCAAATGCGTTTCAACGAATTAATGACGGGTGCCAGACAAGATGTGGTTTGTAAAATCTTCGGCGAAGACTTAGATACATTGGCACTTTACGCCAACAAATTAGGTGCAATTGTAAACACTGTTCCGGGAGCTAAAAATCTTTATGTAGAACAAGTGGCAGGTATGCCTCAAATTATTATCAATTACAACCGTAACACGATTGCGCAATATGGATTGAATATAGTTGACATCAATAAAATTGTAAACACTTCTTTTGCGGGTCAGACTACTGGAATGCTATTTGAAGGTGAAAAAAGATTTGATGTAGTTGTACGTATTAGTGGTGAACAAAAGAAAGACCTGAAGGATATACAAAACCTCTTGATCCCTACACCACGTGGAACGCAAATTCCATTGAGTCAGTTGGCCGATGTGCAAATTAAACAAGGCCCCAATCAGATTCAAAGAGAAGACGCAAAAAGAAGGATCGTAATTGGTTTTAACGTGCGAGGAAGAGATGTACAAACCATTGTAACAGAACTGCAAGAAAAAATTGCAAAGCAGATGAAATTTCCCACCGGATATTATGTAACCTATGGTGGTGCATTTGAAAACCTGAATGCTGCGAAAAGTAGATTGATGATTGCTGTTCCAGTATCATTATTACTGATTCTTATTTTATTGCATTTTGCTTTCAATTCACTGAAACAAGGATTGCTAATATATAGCGCTATTCCACTTTCTGCCATTGGTGGAATTATATTTTTGGCAATAAGAGGCATGCCTTTTAGTATTAGTGCGGGTGTTGGATTCATTGCGCTATTTGGAGTAGCAGTATTAAATGGTATTGTATTGATCGCGGAATTTAATCAGCTAAAAGAAGAAGGGATTACTGATCTAAGGCGGATCGTATTAATGGGCACTAAAGTAAGGTTAAGACCAGTTTTGATGACTGCGTTTGTTGCCTCATTAGGGTTCTTTCCAATGGCTATCAGCAATGGTGCTGGAGCTGAAGTGCAAAGACCACTGGCCACTGTAGTAATTGGTGGTTTGTTAATTGCCACATTTCTTACACTCTATATTTTACCAGTTTTGTATATGACATTCGAGAAAACTTCCCCAAAAAAGAAAAAGCATAAAAGATCGGCACCTGCAGTAGTGATCTTATTAATACTCCTGAGTATGGGTTATGGCTTACATGCGCAGACCCCAATCAGTTTACAGGCTGCAATTGATACTGCCCTTCAGCATAATCTTCAGGTTAAAAATGAAGCACTCAAATCAAAGTATCAGGAAGCATTGATAAAATCTGCCACTAATCTGCCACAAACCAATTTAATAGCAGATGTAGGTCAGGTGAACAGTATTTATACTGATACTAAATTTGGAATTTCTCAATCTTTTCTTTTCCCAACCGTTTATGCAAAACAGAAAGAACTATTACAAGAAGAATGGAAAAGTAGTGTGATGAATATTGCTGTTAAACAAGCTTTGTTGAAGAAAGACTTAGCCCAATTATACTATGCCATTCTTTATGTGGAGCAGAAGCGTAAACTACTTTTGTACACCGATAGTTTGTATCAGGCATTTTATAAAAGAGCAGAACAAAGATTAGCAAAGGGTGAAACAAACATACTTGAAAAAGCAAGTGCTGAAACGCAGCTTGGGCAAATCAATATTCAGATCCAACAGTTAGAACAGGATCGATCTGTATTACAATTGCAATTTCAATTATTACTAAACACAACGATGTCGTATATGCCTTCTGAACTGCAGTATAAAATGGATCCGATTAATTTTAACGATACCATTTTATTGAAAGAACACCCAAGCTTAAAAATGATCCTGCACCAACAACAGTTAGCAGATGCAGTTATTGAAGTAGAGAAAAGTTTATTGATGCCAGGTTTTATGGTGGGTTACAATAATTCGAGTATTAAGGGAATGGGTGCCGATAATAAATTATATGGAACAGGTACACGATTTAGCGCATTGCAAGTAGGCGTGGGTATTCCCATTTTTACGAAAGCACAGAAATCGAAAATTACGGGTGCCAGGTTAAACAAACAAGTTGCAGAAAATAACTATACCATTGGTTTACAAAATATGCAGTCGAATTATCATTCAGCAGTATTACAATATCGTAAGTTTTTACACGCTGTTCAATATTTCGAAAGTACTGCACTAAAAAATGCACAAACTATTACCAATACGGCTAATCTGCAATTGGCAAATGGAGGTATCAATTATTTAGAATGGGTGCAATTGATCAATCAGTCTACCGTTGTAAAAAACGATTATATCGAATCGGTAAAAAGTTTGAATGAATCTATCATCCAATTACATTACTTAATCAATCAATAAACATGCGTTACTCAAAATATAGTATGAAAAAAATATTCCTTTTCATTTTCCCAATTGCATTTCTTGCTTCCTGTGGACCTAAGAAGCAAGAGGCAGCAATTGTAGTTGCTCCAATTGTTAATCTTGTGAAACTTTCTGATGTACAGATAAAAAATGCGGGCATCACTACTTCCAAAATGGAACAGAGAGAAATCTCTTCGATCTTGAAAGTGAACGGGAAAATAGATGTGCCCCCTCAAAATATGATTTCTGTAAGTGTACCGATGGGAGGTTATTTAAAGTCAACCAATCTTTTACCTGGTCAGCATATTAAGAAAGGCGATCCAATAGCCCTAATAGAGGGGGAGCAGTATATTCAGTTACAGCAAGATTATTTAACTGCTAAAGAAAAGATCGTTTATTTAGAGTTAGAATTTAACCGTCAGAAAGAGTTGAATAAAACGCAGGCCAGCAGCGATAAAGTGATGCAGCAAACGGAATCAGATTTTAAATCTCAACAGGTATTGATCAGTGCTTTGAAGGAAAAATTACAATTAGTAGGAATCAATATTTCAAAACTAAATGTCAACAATATTTCTAGAAGTATTAACCTTTATTCACCTATTGAGGGATTTGTGTCGAAAGTAAATGTGAATATTGGAAAATATGTTTCACCAACTGAAGTGCTTTTTGAATTAATCAATCCGTCTGATATTCATTTGAATTTAAAAGTGTACGAAAAAGACATTAGTAAATTATTTGTAGGTCAAAAGTTGAATGCCTACACCAATAATCAACCCAATAAAAAGCACCCTTGTGAAATCTTATTAATTGGTCATGATATTTCAGAAGAAAGAAATACCGATGTACATTGTCATTTTGAAACCTATGAACACGATTTAATTCCAGGTACTTATATGAATGCCGAAATATCAATCAAAAATGCCAAAGCATTTGTGTTACCGGAAGATGCCATTGTTCTTTTCGAGAATAAACAATATGCATTTATTAAAGTAGGTGCCAATCAGTTTAAAATGACGGAACTGCAAGTAGGAAATACAGAAAATGGATATACAGAAGTGTTGCAGGCTGATAAACTCGCTTCCTCTGAGTTTGTAAGTAAGGGAGCTTATTCTTTACTGATGAGCCTTAAAAATAAGGTAGAAGAATAAGTCAAAAGTCAAAATTAAAAAGTCAAAAGAAATTTTCTTGATTTTCAGCGTTTTTACTGAAAACTAATTTTTAACTTTTGACTTTTTATTTTTGACTTAATTAAAAGCGTACACCATCGCCATACTTTCTCTCGCCATTTGCTGGTTATAATCGAAAGTGAGTTGCTTGTGATTTACGATATCGATGATTGTTCCGATTAAGCAGAAACCACCTGTGATAAAAAAGAGAATACCCATACCGTTTTGACCTACCATAAATCTCTGTATACCAGCAATTCCAAAGAATCCGAGTATGCAACCAAGTAGCACCTGATCTGTTTTTCTTCTTTTGCCATTATAGACAGCCACAAAATTTTGCATTTTATCTGCTGGTAATTCGCGTGTAAGACTTTGTATGAAGATCAATTCCTCACCTTCTAATGCGGGAATCATGTTAAATACGTTTTGGTTCATGATAATTTGATTTGTATGATTAATTGTCGAATTCTATTTAATAAAATAATAACGGCCAATATTCCAAAAGGGTGATGTTTTAAAGATTCCAACCATTCTGCTCTTAGTGCGTAATGCATGGCGTGTCCTATACCACAGCCCGGGCATTTTCCAAAACCAAATGCACTAAATACACAAAGTGATGTTTCTGTTTTGTTTTCAGGTAAGAAAAACAAAGCTACTAATGCCCCTGCCCAACAAAACAACTCAAAATGTTGCGACAGCCATAGTCTTATTTTATGAATGGTTAGAATCATGGATAGTTATTTTCCAAATGCTCCGATATTACTACTAAATATTTTAACCGCAATCGCCAGTAAAATCACACCGAAGAACTTTCTTACGGCTAGTAAGCCAGCTTCGCCAAGGGCATGTTCGATTATCTTGAGCGACTTTAATACAATATAAACAACAATTAAATTAATAATTATTCCCGCTAAAATATAGGCTTCATCGAAGTTTGCTTTTAAAGACATGATGGTGGTTAGTGTTCCACTTCCAGCAATGATGGGAAAAGCAATGGGTACCACACTACTAGATTTGGCATCCTTATCTCCTTTAAAGATTTCGTGACCAAGTACCATTTCCAAACCAAGTAAAAAAATCACAATCGATCCTCCCACCGCGAATGAACGGATATCTAATCCCAATATTTTTAAAAAAGGCCTCCCGGCAAATAGAAAAAGAATCATCAATCCTCCAGAAACAAAGGTTGCCTGAAAAGACCGGATAGCGCCCATTTTATCTTTTAAGGAAATTAACAAGGGGATAGAACCTACAATATCGATCACGGCAAACAGGGTAAAACTTACTGTTAGAAGTTGGTCGAGATGAAATTCCATAATCTATGTTTTAGTAAATATACAAGAAGAATATAATCTTCTTATAGGATTAAAGCGGGTATTTATGGTTTCAAGCAGCATCATTTGTAGGAAGTTTCCTACATTTATCCCTTACGCTAATTATTATGCAGGGAAAACAAAAATTGAATCTTTTTAGCTTTACCATGATTGTTGTAGGCTTGGTAATTGGAATGGGAATTTTTAGGTCAGCAGCAACTAGCGCAAAATTCGCAAACGATCCTTCGGTTTATTTTACGGCATGGCTATTAGGGGGATTTTTTGCATTTTGCGGGGCGCTTACTTATGCCGAAATTGGTAGCCGCTTTCCAGTTACCGGTGGGTATTATAAGATCTTCTCCTATGCGTATCACCCGAGCATAGCATTTGCTATCAACTGTATCATTCTAATCAGTAATGCTGCTAGTTTAAGTGGGGTAGCACTAATTGGAAGTGGTTATATTACTAAATTATTTCCTCAGTATCAATGGACGGATATCGACAAAGCTTTGATTAGTTGTGTGGCTATCTTTATTTTTTATGTGATCAATTTGATGGGTTTAAAAATGAGTGCCAAGGCCCAGAATTTTTTAATGTTGATCAAGATCAGCATGATTGTTGTTTTGATTGTGGCGTTATTTTTTCCGATTCATGAAGTACCCGCACAAATAGCAGCAGTTGTTGCAGATCCCATACCACATATCAGTTGGATACAGAGCCTTGGTCTGAGTTTAATTGCTGTTTCCTTTACCTATGGGGGCTATCAGCAAACTATCAACTTTGGAAATGAAGTGGATAATCCTGCCAAAAATATTCCCAGGGGTATTTTTATTGGTATTGCCATCATCATTGGATTATACTTATTGGTAAACCTTAGTTACTACCATATCATAGGATTTGAAAATATGAAGGGGGAAAGTGAGATTGCTTATTCTTTGATGTTTAAAGTGTTTGGAAAAACTGGAGCCGATATTTTTTCTTTCTTCTTATTCTTTGGAGTGCTGGCTTATGTAAATGCACTATTAATGAGTAATCCAAGGGTAATGTATGCCATGAGCACCGAAGGCGCGTTACCTAAAATTTTTGGGAAACAATCCGTTAAAAATGATGTATTGGTATTTTCTCTAACCATTTTTGCAAGTATGTGTGTGATAATATTATTCTTTGCCCAAACATTCGATAAGATCCTAAACTTCACCATTTTTCTTGACTGCTTTGGGATGGTAGCATCGAGTGCAACCATTTTTGTATTGCGTAAAAGAACAAAACACTTAGATGGCACAGGAATTTATAAAATGAAATTATATCCTATTCTACCGCTAATATTTATGGGTGCCTATACTTTTGTTGGCATAAGTATTAGCATTCAAACGCCTAGTATTGCACTGATTGGCTTATCAGTTCTTGCTGTTTTTATGGCTATCTATTTTATTAGTCGCCTCTTCACAAAAAATACCGAACTACCTAAAGCATAATTACAATGGAACTCTCTTATATCATTAATGAGTTAGCAGAAACTAGAGAAGATTATTTTAGAGCAGTTGCACCGCCAATTATACAGACCAGCAACTTTGCTTTCAAAACAGTGGATGATCTGAGGAAATCGTTCGAAGACGAATATGCAACCTGGCTTTATAGCCGAGGAAGAAACCCCACTGTTGATATCCTTCGTAAAAAATTAGCAGCCTTAGATGGAGCAGAAGACGGACTTGTTTTCAATAGTGGTGCTGCTGCTATTTTTGCAGCTGTATTGGCTAATGTAAAATCGGGTGATCATATCTTAAGTGTAAAGAATCCGTATACCTGGGCCAAGAAAATGTTCGAAGAGATCCTTCCCAGATTTCAGGTAACGCATTCTTATATCGATGGAACAGTCATTGAAAATTTTGAAAATGCCATTAAGTCGAATACAACTGTGATCTATTTAGAAACACCGAATAGCTGGACTTACGACATTCAAGATCTGGAAGCTGTTGCTGCTTTAGCAAAGAAGCATGGCATTGTTACTATCGTTGATAATAGTTATTGTACACCACTTTTTCAAAAACCGATCAAATTAGGAATCGATCTTGTGATGCAAACTGCTACTAAATACATAAGTGGGCATAGTGATACTGTGGCCGGTGTTCTAACAGGTAGCAGTAAAATGATCGAACGCATTTTTAATAGTGAATACATGAATATTGGATCTGGTATTCAACCCTTCAATGCTTGGTTAATCATTAGAGGTCTAAGAACATTGGAGGCAAGATTAGAAAGAATCGACCGCACCTCCAAAGCCATCATTCCTTTATTAAAAGCTCACCCTAGAATTGAAAAAGTAATTTTTCCACTCGATCCAGAGTTCCCTCAATATGAATTGGCCAAAAAACAAATGAGTGGAGCTTGTGGGTTAATGACAATCATTATAAAAGCCTATGAATGTGCTACAATTGAAAAATTCTGCAATTCCTTGCAACATATATTAATGGCTGTGAGCTGGGGTGGTCATGAATCGCTTGTTATACCAAAATGTGCCGGCATGAAACCAGAACAGTTTGATGGAACTAATCCAGAACATAGAATGCTTCGTTTTTACTTTGGATTGGAGTCTGTAGAATACATAATGGATGACCTTAATCAGGCATTTTTGGCTATTGAACACCTTTCATAAGATTTTTTAGCTGTTTTAGTCTAATTCCTTTCCGTCTGTCTAATTTTTGTAGACGAGCAGTTCTTTCGTGTATTTTTGTTTTATATGAAGAAGTTTTTGACCTTAATAGCTTTAACAGCTTCCCTTCATTCCTTCTCTCAGGAAAAGTGGGATTTAAGAAAATGCGTTGATTATGCTCTGCAGAATAATATTTCTGTAAAGCAGGCAGATGTGCAAGCACGTTTGTCGAAATTATTGGCAGAGCAGTCGAGATTAACTCGTTTGCCTAATGCAAATGCAAGTATTAGCACAACTTACCAGCATGGTTTAAACATCAACCCTACTACCAACGTTTTTGAAAACGTTGATATTACGGGAGGAAATGTAGGTTTTCAATCTAATTATACCATATTCAACTGGTTTGCACGTAAAAACAATATTGAAGCAAATGCAATCACTGCTAAGGCTGATGAGCTGAATATTGAAAGAACGAAGAACGATTTAGCCTTGTCTGTAGCGAATGCATTTTTGCAAGTAATGTTACGCAGGGAACAAGCTAATGTGAGTGGTGTTCAGTTAAGACAATCTCAGGAGCAGTTAAGAAATACACGCAAATTTGTTGAAGCGGGTAGTCAACCAGAACTAAATGCCATTCAATTAGAAGCCCAGGTAGAAAGAGATAGTGCCACCTATATTCAGGCATTAGCTTCAGCTGAACAAGGGATTATTAATTTGAAAGCGTTTATGAATTTTGATTTTGCTTCTCAATTTGATATTGTTTATCCAGCAGTTGAAAACATTCCTGTTGACAATATTTTAGACCTTCAGCCACAAGCGGTTTACGAATTAGCGCTGTTAAATCAGCCACAACAAAAAGTAACTGCATTACGGATCGAGTCATCTCAGAAATTAGTTGGAGCTGCAAGAGGTTCAATGTATCCCACATTGAGCGCATCTGGATCCTTGAATACCCGGTTTGCGAATAATGTATATGATTATAGAAGTCAAACCATACTCGGACCTACCAGCGCATATGCATTAGATAATGCCAATAAATATCCAGTGTATGCTTATCAAAATAGCATCATCGGTGTTGATAAAGTAAATTTTGGAAATCAGTTAAATAGATATTTTGGACAAGCGCTTGGATTGAATTTAAGTGTTCCTTTATTTAATGCACATCAAGCCCGTACACAATGGGAGAGAGCAAAAATAAATGTTCGCCAAACTCAGTTACAAGACGATCAGGAAAAGCAAACATTGAGATCAAATGTTTTTATCTCTTATCAGGATGCATTTTCTGCACTCCAGAAATATAACTCTTCTAAGAAAAGCGTAGCTGTTTCAGAGAAGGCTTTAGAATATGCACAAAAGCGTTATGATGTGGGTTTATTAGGAACGCTTGATTTGATTACAACAAGAAACAATGTGTTTACTGCAAAGATTCAGGAACTGAGTAACCACTATGAATATGTATTTAAATTAAAAGTTCTGGAGTTTTTCAAAGGCCAGGGTATTAGATTATAAAAGCAACCATCAAAATTAACACACAAGAAACACTGTTTTATATGAGTAAGAAATTGATTTGGATTATTGTAGCATTAGTTGTTGTAATTGGGGTATTAATTGGCCTCAAAAAAGGTGGCGTAATTGGTAAAGAAGAAGGTATTAAAGTAACTACTGAAAAAGCAGTGAACCGTACAATCATCGAAACTGTAAATGCAAGTGGTAAAGTATATCCTGAAGTGGAAGTAAAAGTTAGTCCGGATATTAGCGGTGAGATCACTGAACTTTATGTGAACGAAGGTGATACCGTTAAAAAGGGTCAGGTTCTAGCACGTATTTATGCTGATATCTATTCTACTCAACGCGATCAGGTTGCTGCAGGTGTTAACCAGGCGAAAGCTCAATTGTCTAATTCAAACGCCAATTTGGTAGGCTTGAAAGCCGTTCTAGATAATGCAAAAGCAGTATACGATCGTCAGAAAAAATTAGTAGATGATAAAGTAATTTCTCGTTCTGAATTTGAACAATCACAACAAGCCTATCTCTCTGCTCAGGCGTCTTATAATGCTGCAAAAGAAGGTTTGAAAAGTGGAGAAGCAAATATTCAAGGAGCTCAAGCGCAATTGAATAAAGCTGATAAGGATATGTCTCGAACTGTAATTACTGCTCCAATGGACGGGTTAATTAGTTTGATGAGCGTAAAGAAAGGAGAGCGTGTGGCAGGTAATAGTTTTAACGTAGGTACAGAAATGATGCGCATATCTGATATGAGAAGCATTGAAGTGCGAGTGGATGTTGGAGAGAATGATATTCCAAAAGTAAAAATCGGAGATACTGCAATTGTAGAAGTGGATGCGTATACGAGTAGAAAGTTTAAAGGAGTAGTTTATAAAATTGCTAACCCAAACACAGGGTCTTCATTAACTACCACTTCTACAGATGTAACAAACTATAAAGTACATATTCGTTTATTAACTTCTTCATACGAAGACTTGATTACTCCTAAAAAGAGTTTTCCTTTCCGCCCTGGTATGAGTGCAAGTGCTGATATTCAAACAAAAACAAAAGCCAATGTACTTTCTGTGGCATTAAATGCTGTAACTACTCGTGATAAAAATGGCGATAGTAAAGCAAAATCTGATTCTAAAGATGATACCAAGAAGGATGACAATACAGTAAAATCAATATCTGCTGATGACGATATTCAAGAAGTGGTTTTCGTGTTGCAAAAAGATAATACAGTTAAAAAAATAAAAGTAAGAACTGCTGTTCAGGATTTGAATAATATTGAAATTCTTTCTGGATTAAAAGAAGGAGACGAAGTAATTACCGGGCCTTATACCATTGTAAGCAAAACTTTAAAAGATGGTGCAAAAGTAATGGTGGTTGCAAAAGACAAATTATACGACGATAAAAAGAAAGATTAGTTTTTTTGAGATAACCGATATACAGCGACCCCAATTTGGGGTCGTTTGTTTTTTAATAGTAGTCTTTCGTATGTTTGTATGGAATTAAAAATGCATAAATGCGGATTGGAATTATAGGAAGTGGAAGTTGGGCCACAGCTTTAGCAAAAATTTTGACCGACAATGGCAATTCAATTAATTGGTGGATTCGAAATGCGGATACCATTGAATTGATGAAGAAAAGAAAACATAATCCGCATTATTTAAGTGTTGCTTATTTCGATCCAGCCCAATTGTTCTTAAGTAACAATATCAGTGAGGTTGTTGAAAAATCAGATATCCTGGTTATTGCAGTGCCCTCTGCTTTTGTGTTGGCTGCCTTGTCAACTTTACCAAAAGACGCTTTGAAAGGGAAAAAGATTATTTCTGCCATTAAAGGAATTTTGCCTGATTCAAATGAGCTTTTAAACGATTATTTATTACAGGAATTCAATGTGCCCATTGAAAATTATTTTTCTGTACTGGGCCCTTGTCATGCAGAAGAAGTAGCCGCTGAAAAATTATCATATTTAACTTTCTCTGGTGTTGATGAATCAAAAGCTTACGACTTAGCCAGGTATTTTCAAACAGAATATTTGAATACTGTAGTAAATCATGACGTGATGGGTGTGCAATATGCTGCTGTATTAAAAAACATTTATGCACTGGGAGCTGGTATCGCGCATGGTTTAGACTATGGAGATAATTTTCTAAGTGTTTACATTGCTAATAGTGCAAATGAAATGACTATTTTCTTAAAATGTTTATTGCCCGCAACTAACAAGGAAAATTCCGAAATTAATTATAGTGCCTCAGTTTATTTAGGAGATTTATTGGTTACCTGCTATTCATTATATAGCAGAAACAGAACTTTCGGAAATATGATTGGCAAGGGATATTCAGTGAAAGCGGCACAACTTGAATTGAATATGGTGGCGGAAGGTTATAATGCAAGTAAGTGCATAGTAAAGACCAACGAAAAAGTTCAGGCTGAGATTCCTATTGCCTATACAATTTATCAAATATTATGGGAACAGTTACCAGCCCTGGAAGGGTTCAAAAAAATTGAAGGATACCTCTTTTAAATAAAGAAAAGGTCAGACGCAATTCCATCTGCCATTAATTTACCCGGGTTGGTAAGTATGAGACAATTATTCTGATGTAACATTAATCCCTGTGAAATTGGTTTTTGTGCAATTTCTAGAATTTGCTGTAACTCTTTTATACTCCATTTAATTTCTACCAGTTTCAAAGAAAGCCCTTCCATGGTTCGCAAGCTTGTCATAATATATTCATTTAGCCGCTGCATATCTGTTAGTTCTTCCATTTCAAATGGCACAATATTTTTTGCAAGACTTTGAATATACATGGCATTATTTGACAAATTCCATTGACGCGATTTGCCATTGAAAGAATGTGCAGAAGGTCCGATTCCTAAATAATCTATCCCATTCCAATAATTACTATTGTGTTTACTTTTTTTTCCAGGTTTTGAAAAATTAGATATTTCGTAATGATCAAAACCTGCCTCTTTTAGCCATTGCATGAGAAGACTAAAATGCCTTGCTTGTTTATCGGGATCAACCGGTTCTAGCTTTTTCTGTTGAATCATTTTATCAAGTCCGGTTTTTGGCTCTACAGTTAGTGCATAACAAGAAATATGATCAATCCCTAGTGAAATGGCTTTGTCTACATTTTCTTTCCAGGCTTCGTCAGACAAAGAAGGGGTACCATAGATGAGGTCGATGGTAATATTATTAAACCCCGTGGCTTTTGCCATTCTAATACATTGGTCTGCCTGTTCGGCATTATGTGCCCTGTTCATCCATTGAAGATCTGCTTCTACAAATGATTGTATTCCAATACTGAGGCGATTAATTCCCATTTTTTTCCAGGCCATTAGTTTTTTTTCTTCAAAATCGTCTGGGTTGGCTTCTAACGTGATTTCTGCAAAGGGATGGATTTGATAGTTTTTTTTGATTACCTCCAGCAATTTTTGAAGTTGATCTAAAGAAAGTAAAGAAGGGGTACCACCTCCAAAATAAATGGTTTCAATGGTTTCAGTGATATAGTTTTTTTGCAGGAGGGCCTCTTTTTCCATTGCGGCAAGCATCGGCTCTATCTGATGGTGCGTGGTAGAAAAATGAAAATTACAATAGTGACAGGCTTTTCTGCAAAAAGGGATATGTATATAGATGCCTGCCATGGCCACAAAAGTAAAGGGTTCTTCATTGCCTTTCTGGAATGGGAATATTTAAATTGTTAACTATCGCGATTAATGCTTTCAGTTCAATATTTTTGCGCAAATACTTCCCTGTTTGAAGCAAATTCTTTTAATATTGGTTTCGCTGTTCTGTTTCGGATTTGCTTTTGGGCAAACAGATACATTAATGCCGGTAAGCACTGCACCAGTGAAGAAAAAGCAGTTGGCGGAATCTACACAAACGGTTAAATCGATTCCTATTCTGAAAGATTCCACCAAATTGGTAGCAACCAATCCTTTACCCATTAGAGAGGATAGTTTAAAAATGGATAGTATTCAAAAAGACTCAATAGCTCGTTTGGCGATCAAAGTACCTATCGTTTCAATGTCAGACACTTCTACATATGCAAAGTATTATACCTCTGCCTGGCTTCCATTTGAAAAAACAGCTGTTTATGATATTGTACCGGAAAGACAATCAAAAGGGAAAGAACTATTATTTTATATTTTAACTGGCCTCGTTGCATTATTGGCAACTATTCGTTTAATTTTTCCGAAGTACTTTAAGAATTTATTCTTGCTATTTATGCAAACTTCGGTTCGGCAAAAGCAAACAAGAGAGCAGTTGTTACAAAACAATCTTGCCTCTGTTTTTTTGAATGTTTTATTTATTGCAAGTGCAGGCTTGTATGTTACATTACTTATTCAGTTTAAACACTGGGCCGATATTCCATTTTATCATTTGTTGCTTTACAGCTTTGCGGTTTTATTTGTAGTTTATTTAGGGAAATATATTTTTCTTGCATTTTCAGGATGGGTATTTAATGTGCCTGAAGCAACCGGCTCTTATGCATTTATTGTTTTTCTAGTGAATAAAGTATTAGGAATTGTTCTAATACCGTTTGTTTGGTTGATCACGTTTTCTCCTCTTCCAGTAAAGCAGGTATCTATAACAATTTCCGCAGGTGTTGCCTTGGTACTTTTTGGTTATCGATATTTGATTTCATTTGGTGTTATTAGATCAAATTTGAAAGTGAGTGCCTTTCATTTTTTCTTGTACCTTTGTGCTGTTGAACTACTTCCCCTCATATTGATATATAAACTTTTAGTCAATTTTGTGTCGGGAGGGATTTAATTAAACCATTTTTTAGACTAGAAGCATGGCAAAAAGCGGGTCAAAAAATTCAGGAACTGTGAAGAAAGTGAGGAGGATATTAATCTCTCAGCCTAAACCGGAAAGCGATAAATCACCTTATTTCGATTTAGAACGCAAGCACCACGTTGAGTTAGTTTTTCTCCCTTTCATAAAGTTAGAAGGCATTCCTGCAAGAGAATTCCGTAAGCAGAAAATTGATATTCTGTATTACACAGCTGTTATTTTCACTAGTAGAAATGCAATTGATCATTTTTTCCGCACTTGCGAAGAAATGAAAATCAGTATTAGTCAGGATACAAAATATTTCTGTATCACTGAAGCCGTAGCATTATATCTCCAAAAGTTTATTTTATATAGAAAGCGCAAAGTATTTTATGGTGCTGATGGCACTAATAAAAGTATGTTCGAAGTGATTAATAAACATAAAGAGAATGAAAAATTTCTTTATGTGTGTAGCGAAAATCAACAGGATAATGAAATTGTTGGTTGGATGAAAAATAATAAATGTGAGTTTCAATTAGGGTTCATGTATCGTAGTATTAGCAACGATATTAAACCAGTGATTAGCAAAACCGATTATGATGTGATTTGTTTTTTTACTCCTAGTGGAGTGAAAAGTCTTTTCGATAATGTGCCCGATTTTCAACAAAATTTTACAGTCATCGGGGCTTTTGGAAGTAATACGTCAAAGGCTGTGGAAGAAGCAGGATTGAGTTTGGAAATAAAAGTTCCATCCCCACTAAGACCCAGTATGTGTGCTGCACTTGATCATTTCTTGAGTACACCAGTTCCCAAAAAATAAAAATGAGTTTATATTGATAGCGCCCTCTCCCTTCAATAGGAGGGGGTTTATTATTTTAAGTTCACTATTTTTCCCTTTAATTTAAAAAAATGCCATCAACCCATACAAACCGATTGGTTCACGAAACGAGCCCGTATCTACTGCAACACGCCAACAACCCGGTAGATTGGTATCCATGGGGTGAAGAGGCGTTGAGCAGGGCTAAAAAAGAAGATAAGCCTATCTTGGTTAGTATTGGTTATGCAGCCTGTCATTGGTGTCATGTAATGGAGCGAGAAAGTTTTGAAGATGAATCAACGGCTTCCATGATGAACCAATATTTTATCAATATTAAAATTGATCGGGAGGAGCGCCCAGACCTTGATCATATTTATATGGATGCAGTACAATCGATAACGGGAGCTGGTGGTTGGCCCTTGAATGTATTTTTAACTCCAGAAGCAAAACCTTTTTATGGGGGCACATATTTTCCTCCAGAAAGAGCCTATAATCGGGCAAGTTGGAAAGAAATATTGGGGGGCATTCACAAAGCTTATCTAGAAAAGAAGCATGAGATTTTATCACAGGCAGAAAATCTAACGGAGCATTTACAATCTGCCAACGCATTTGGAATTCATTTGAAATCTGGAGAAGTACAAAATAGTTCTGTAACAGAAGAGCAACTAAATCAAATCACAGAGAACCTTTTACAGCAAGGTGATACAGTTTGGGGTGGTTTTGGTAAAGCACCTAAATTTCCTCAAACATTTTCCATCCAATTTTTATTACGGCAATACCACTTTACAAAAAATGAAATAGCATTATCGCAGGCTTTATTGAGTATTGATAAGATGATTGCAGGTGGAATACACGATCAACTTGGTGGAGGATTTTCGAGATATAGTACCGACAATGAATGGCTGGCACCACATTTCGAAAAAATGCTTTATGATAATGCTTTGTTGATATCGGTGATGGCAGAAGCATTTCAAATTACCGGTAATCAGCTATATGCAAATGCAATTCAGGATTGTATATCATTTATTGAAAGAGAACTTACCAATGATGAAGGGGGGTGTTATAGCGCATTGGATGCAGACAGTGATGGTGTGGAGGGTAAATTTTATACCTGGTCATTAGATGAGATACAAGAACTGTTGAAAGAAGACGCTGCTATTTTTTGTAAGTATTACCAAGTGGAAAGTGGGGGAAATTGGGAACACAGGAATATTTTATGGGTCAAAGAAACGCTAGAAAATTTTGCAGCCTTGAATGATCTGGACCTGACTGAGTTTAAAAAATTAATAGCAAGATCAAAAAAAGTCTTATTCGAAGTACGATCTAAAAGAGCTAGACCAGCATTGGATGATAAAATTTTATTGGGGTGGAATGCTTTGATGAACACTGCTTATTCTAAAGCTTATGCAGCCATAGGAATGGAGACTTATAAAGAAAGGGCTAAAGCAAATATGGCGTTTTTAATTCAGAAGTTTCAGCAACCAGATGGCAGTTGGAATCATACCTATAAAAACAATATCGCCAAGCAGCCAGCATTTTTAGATGATTATGCTTACCTCATTCAAGCGCTGATTCATTTGCAGGAGATTACGGGTGAGGGCAAGTATTTATTAAAGGCGCAAGATTTGATGGAAATGGTTTTGGCGCATTTTGCAGAGGTCGAATCCGGATTTTTTTACTTCACTCATGATCAGCAAACAGACGTAATTATCCGCAAAAAAGAAATCTATGATGGTGCTACGCCTAGTGGAAATGCTATTATGGCATCAAATTTGCTCTATCTGTCGAAGGTTTTTGACAGGGGAAAATGGGAAGGAGTAGCTCAAAAGCTGAGTAATACCTTGCAAGAGAGTACAATTAAGTATCCAGGTTCCTTTGGAATATGGGCATCTTTACTACAATTGAACTGTTTTGGGGTTTTGGAAATAGCGATCACCGGAAGAGAATTTGAACAAAATCTACATTCGGTAATGAAAAACTACCTTCCAAATAAAATAATTCAGTCTGGAGAAACTAATTTGAGCAATTTCCCGTTATTAGCAGATAGAGAAACAGCTATTCCGGTAGCTTTTTATATCTGTAAGAACTTTACCTGTTTAAGGCCTTTTTATAATATTGTTGACTTTTTAGCAAATGTGTAACAGATTTTGTTCTAATTTGCTTTAAATGACAACGGTATCTGATGCCGAAAATGTTTTTTTTGCACTCAAAAAGTAGCCCCCATAGGTAGATTTCTACACGATTAAATTTATTGGTAACAAAACTCGAAAAAGGTTTAGAGCCAATGAAAAACTTATATTTGTCACTGTCATAAAAATCATTCTGATCAAATGAAAGGGTACTTAACTATAATACTATTAGCGGCATTTTCACTAAGCATGAGTTCTTGCTTCTTTAAGAAGGGGAATAACACAAAGTCATCTATGCCGGATGATGGACAATTGCATGGTTTAGCTCCAGCTGCTAAGCAGAGCATGAATAGGCCACTGCACATGGTTTATATCCCACCAGGAACATTTCATATGGGACCTAGTGATGAGGATATTAGTTATAACATGACCACTCGTAACAGACAAGTATCGATTCCGGGGTTCTGGATGGATGCTACTGAAATTACCAATAACGAGTATCGTCAGTTTGTTACCTGGACCAGAGATTCATTGGCTTTCAAGATTCTTTTTGGACAAGGAATTAATAAAGACACAGATACCATGGGAGTAGACCCCCGTAAAGTGGCTACTATTAAGTATGATAGAAATACCATCGAAAAATTAAATGAATTGAATCTTGCTCCAGATAATAGATTATATGGTAAAGCGGAGATAGATCCAGAAAAATTGGTGTATCGAATTGAATATTTCGATTTAACTGCTGCTGCAAGAAGAGAAAATGCAGGGCATCCTCGTAAAGAATTCATGGTTAAAAGAGATCAACAAGTATATCCAGATACATTGGTTTGGATGAGAGACTTCTCTTATTCTTATAACGAACCAATGACTAAAAGATATTTTTCTCACCCTTCATTTGGAAACTACCCTGTAGTTGGTGTAACCTGGAAACAGGCTGTTGCCTTCTGTCATTGGCGTTCTCATTACTTAAATAGCTTTTTAGAAAAAAAGAAATTAGCTATTGAAAGTGATTTCAGATTGCCAAGCGAAGCAGAATGGGAATATGCTGCAAGGGGTGCACGTACCAATTCTATGTATCCTTGGGGTAATTATTACTTAAGAAATAAAAAGGGTTGCCTATTAGCCAACTTTAAACCAGGACGTGGTAACTACGCTGAAGATGGTGGATTCTACACTGTTCGCGCAGATGCCTATTGGCCTAATGATTATGGTTTATATAATATGGCAGGTAATGTTGCTGAGTGGACCAATTCTTATTTCTATGAAGGTGCTTACAACTTCGTTAGCGATATGAGTCCGGATGTTCGCATCGATGCAAAAGACTCTGATCCTCCAAGAATGAAACGTAAAGTAATTCGTGGTGGTAGCTGGAAGGATGTAGGATATTTCTTGCAAGTAAGTACTAGAAACTTTGAGTATCAGGATACTGCAAAATCATATATTGGATTCCGTTGTGTAATTGACTTAGCTCCTAAGACCAAAAAATAATTACCCGAATAAATTCGCTAAAAACTTAATGGTATAATCATCAATTATACCGGCTGATCATAAAACGTTTTAACTAATATTAAAAAATAACCGTTATGGCCCAAGGTGTTTCTCCAACTGTAAATCGAGCAGTAAACGTAATTGTATGTGTTGGTGCTGCTGTTGTAATTTTTGGTGCAATGGGTAAAATCTTGCACTTGTCATGGGCAGACTGGGCCTTGAAAATTGGTTTAAGTACCGAGGCTTTGATCTTTTTGGTTTATGCTATTTTGCCACCTCCAGATATGGGTCCGGCTTATGCTCCAGCTCCTGTAGAAACAGGAAATCCAGCATTAAAGCAACTAGATAAAATGTTGCAAGAAGCAGAGATCACTCCTGCCAACCTCAGTAAATTAAGTAGCAGTTTTCAAAAATTAGGAAGCACAGTAGAACAAATTGGCGAGATCGGAGATGTAGTTAAATCAACTACTGATTTTTCATCAAAAGCGAAAGAAGCTTCTATTGCAGTTGGCGCATTTAAAGATGCAACTACTCATGCTAGTCAAACATTAGCAGGATTCAGCGGAGCTGCAGATGCTGCTAAAACTTTTCACGATCAAATGCAGGGTTTGAATAAAAACCTAACCTCTTTAAATACTATTTACGAATTGGAATTACAGGAAAGTAATAATCACCTGAAAGCCCTGAATCAATTCTACGGTAAACTGTCTCAGGCATCTGCTGCAATGACAGGTACTGCAGATGATGCACTCAAAGCAAAAGCAGAGATTGCAGCACTTGCAAATAACCTAGGAAAATTAAACCAGGTTTATGGCAGCATGTTAACTGCTATGCAGGGAAAATAATAAGCGAAAGCTTAACCGATTCAAAAATTTGTATTTCTAAATTTAAGTTAGCATGTCATTACCTAAGGAGCCGCGGCAGAAGATGATCAACATGATGTACCTAGTGCTTACTGCATTATTGGCACTGAATGTTTCTAACGAAATCTTGAACGCATTCAAAACTGTGAATAACAGTTTGAACACCGCTAGTTCAATGGTGGAGAAAAAGAACGTTGATATCTTCAAGTCGTTTCAGAAAAAATTAGAAGACCCAAAGACAAAAGAGAAAGCTGAGATATGGATGCCTAAAGCCCAAAAGGCAAAAGCACTCTCTGATGAACTTTATGCATATATCGATGGTTTAAAACTTGAACTAAAACAAGAAGCTGGTTTGAAATTGGTAGATGGTGTAGAAGATTATAAAGAAGATGATTTGGAAGCTGCTACGCGTTTATTAGTAGAAAATGCACCAACAGGAAAAGGAAAGGGTAAAATATTATTCGATAAGTTGAAAAAATATAAAGAAGATCTATTGGCCATCGACAAAGATGTAGCTAAAGAAATCGGACCAACTTTACCCTTAGATTTAACACCACCTCCCACTAAGAATAATGCCGTTAAAGATGATATGGCATATCTCTATTTTCACATGACGCCCACTATAGCAGCGATTACTATTTTGAGTAAGTTTCAAAACGATATCAAAAATAGTGAAGCCCAAGTAGTAGAATATTGTCATAAAGAAATTGGAGAAGTGGAATTGATCTACGATGAGTTTCAAGCTTTCGCTGGAACAAACTCTCAGTACTTAATGCCAGGTGAAGAATTAATAATTACTGCTGGTATTGGTGCTTTTAGTAAAGCAGCAAAACCCAATATTAGTATTGACGGCGCAACTGTTGCTGTAAAAGAAGATGGTTCTGCAGAATATAAAACAACTGTTAGCGGCTCAGGTGCTGCGGTTAAGCATGTAAGTATTTCATTTGTAAAACCAGATGGCACGATTGCTAAGGTTGATAAGGAAGTTAGATATACCGTTGGTGTTCCTTCTGGATTAGTTGTTTCCACAGATAAAACACGTGTATTCTACCAAGGACTTGATAATCCTTTGAGTGTAACTGGTGGTGGGGGAGATGAAAAAGTGAGTGTATCAGTTGATGGAAATGGAGTAAGCTCCAGAAAAGAAGGACCTGGTCAGTATATAGTTAATTGTAATAACCTGGGTTCTGCTATTGTTACTGCTTCTGATGGAAAAAGTTCTCAAAAAATTACGATTCCAATTAAGAGAGTACCAGATCCATTAGCAACTGTGGGTGGTAAAGCGGGTGGACCAATCGCTGCCAATGTTTTCCGTGTACAAAAAGGTGTTGCTGCCGAGTTACGTGATTTCGTTTTTGAAGGTGTTAAATATGAGGTTACTTCTTTTACATTAATCTGCACTGGTAAAGGGTTTGATGATGGATTGGGAGTTGCGGAAGTAACCGGGTATTATTTTAATTCAGATGCACAAACCTTACTTAAAAGATGTCAGCCGGGTTCAACAGTAGTAATTGATGAAATCAAAGTGAAAGGACCTGGTGGAAATAGACAATTAGATCAAAATATTTCGTTTACACTTCAATAATTGTGGGTATGAAAAAATTAGTAGTATTTGGTTTTCTGTGTTTTTTTGGAATGAATGCACTTGTGCAAGCTCAATCAAAATACAAGAAGGCTGGCGGTGCAAAAACTACAGCTGCTCCAACAACCGTTGCACCTGTAACTGCACCAGCAACCAATACAAATGCAAAGCCTAGAACTAAGTCTGCGTATTTGAATAATAATGCAAGTAATGCATCTGGTGCTGTATCTCCAGATACCACAAGACCTAGTGCTGGGGCTGTAACAAGTTCTGTACCTTCTAGCTCTGCTGTAAATATTAGATTCGATACTACCATCGTTGGTGGTTTCGATACTAAACAAGAGGTTTCTCTAAGAAGCAATTATGCAGTTGATCGTCAATTAACGAAAGACAGAAAGCCTCTTGAATATGATTATATCCGTGAGGACGATCAGGTTTGGAGCCAGTTTGTTTGGGAAGAAATTGATGGACATGAAAAAATGAATCAGGGTTTTATGTATCCTGGTAAGGATGATAATGGTGATCAACGCTTCTTTACTATTTTATTGAATGCAATTAAGTACGATAGTGTAGTTGCTTTTTCACCTGATAACGATCAATTCAAAACTCCTTTAACTGCAGATCAGGTTGGTAATTTAACTGCCGGCACATTAGATACGGTAGATGTAGCTGATCCGGTAAGTGGCGTAATTGAAAGAGTAATTACCAGAAAACCAAGATTCAGTCCGGATTCAGTATATACATTTCGTATAAAAGAACAATGGATTTTCGATAAAGAGTCTAGTAAAATGACTTGCAGAATTATTGGTATCGCCCCAATTGCAAAACAAGTGGTGGCTGGTAAATCTCAACCAAGAACCCTATTCTGGATCTATTACCCTGATTTAAGAAAATCATTGGTAAAATACGAAGTATACAACCCTAAAAACTATGCGGGTCGTATGTCTTGGGAAGAGCTATTTGAAAGTCGCTATTTCTCGGCATATGTAATTAAATCTACCATCAATAATCCTGGAGATAAATATTTAAATGGATTAATAAAAGATCCTCTAATGCGTTTGCTAGAAGGTCAAAATATCAAAGAAAAGATATTCAATTACGAACAAGATCTTTGGGCTTACTAGTCCAAAACCGAATATAAAACTAAGAAAGAGGCAGTTATGCTTCTTTTTTTTATGTAAATACCCGAATAAATGCAGTTTTTTGAGAGGTTTATCTTTGTTTGATTCAATAAATTACTTAACTTGTTTATGGTTTTTCATAGGATATTGGATTTTAAAACGGGGCTGGATGTTCATCCTGGCCCCTTTTTATGATTTCTCCTCAGAATTATGATAAAACCTAAATACTAATCCTGCTTTCTGGGCTCCAATAATGCTATTTAAATTTTCTAAGGATTGTTCCTTTACATTTTTTACGGACTTAAACTGTTTTAATAATTGCTCCGCAGTTTGTTTCCCAATTCCTTTGATCGTTTCTAATTCATTTTTGAAACTTCCCTTCGAACGTTGATTTCTGTGAAAAGTAATTCCAAAGCGATGCACTTCATCTCTAATTCTTCGAACTAGTTTTAAACTGTCGCTATCCCAGGGCATTTTGATAGAACTGGTATCTCCTGGAAAAAATAATTCTTCTTCATTTTTTGCTAAACCTACAACTGTAGTTCTCCCGTGTAAGCCCAACTTGTGAATACTTTCCATTGCTGCGCTTAATTGCCCCTTCCCTCCATCTATAATAATTAATTGAGGAATTGGCAAAGACTCATCCAAAACCCGTTTATAACGTCTATAAACAACTTCAGTCATGGTTGCAAAATCATTGATGCCCACAACTGTTTTTACGTTATAATGCCGATAATCGTTTTTGCTTGGCATACCATCTTTGAAACATACCATTGCAGAAACCGGGAAACTGCCTTGAAAATTACTGTTATCAAAACACTCGATATGAGTGGGAACTTCTGATAGTTGTAAATAATCTTGTAACTCGTACAATACTTTTTTCTTTTCCAGATCTGTTTTGCCTTCCAAATGCAACAATTGTTTTCTATGTAAGGCCTCTTTGAAATAGTACACATTTTTTTCAGAGAGTTCGAGTAACTTCTTTTTATCTCCGGCCTTAGGAATTGTTATGGTGATGGAAGGGTCGGGATAATCTATCATAAAAGGAACGATGATCTCATTTGATAAACTATTAAATGTGGTACGCAAATTAGCCACAGCAAAACTCAACACTTCCTCATCTGTTTCTTCCAACTTTGTTTCTAGCGGAACGGTATGTGTTTGTACGATGGTGCCATTTTGAACCATCAAATAATTTACATAGCCCCATTGAGCTTCTCTTACAATTGAAAACACATCAAGATTAGAGAGGTGTTTACTTACAATGATAGACTTAGCCTCATAGTTTTCTAAGTGTTCAATTTTTTTTCTTATAAACTCTGCTTTTTCAAATGCCATGTCTGCAGCCGCTTGTTGCATTTCTTTTTTAAAATGGCTAATCACCGGATTCAGATTTCCTTTCAACAGATTCCGCATCTGTTGTAATCCATCATCATAATCTGCTGCATTCTGCAATGCTACACAGGGTGCTTTACAATTACCTAAATGATATTCAAGACATACTTTGAATTTGCTTTTTTGAATATTGGTTTCTGTTAAGGGAAGTTTACAAGTTCTGAGTGGAATAAATTGCTTGATAAAAGAGATGAGCTCTCGTACGTTTCCTGCAGAAGTAAATGGACCTAAATATTCAGAGCCATCATTGATTTTATTTCGCGTTAAAAATACCCTGGGATATGGTTCTTTCTTAATTACGATAAAAGGGTAAGTTTTATCGTCTTTTAAATTGATATTGTATTTGGGCTGATATTCTTTTATTAGAGAATTCTCTAATAAAAAAGCATCCTGCTCTGAATCAACAATTGTGAATTGGATCTTTCTGATCCTTAATACTAATTCGTGTGTTTTGTAAGTAGTAAATGTCTTTGAAAAATAAGAGCTAACTCTTTTTCGTAGATCTTTTGCCTTGCCTACATATAGTAACACATCATCTTCGTCGTAGTATTTATAGATACCAGGATTGGTTGGAATGCTATGTGCTATTTTTTGAAATTCTTTTGCGGTCATCCTACAGGATCATTTTTTTCTGTCATTCCAATTAACATAATTAAATTCATTGGAAACATATCCCGATGGGGTTTTGGAAACGCGATTTATCTGAAAACTTTTGTCGGCCTTCCAATTACTTTGCTCAATAATGCTAGTGTCTTTTTTCATCGTTTCGGTTCTGATAAAAACTCGCTTTACTATATTGGTATTTTCGTCTAAGAGTATGTCGATGTTCTGAATAGCTTCATCAACCGATTTAGGTCGATAGTTAAGCGTATAACTATTTGTACTTAAATCATGAAAAACTGTTTCAGTATATTTATCATGCATTTCTGGAGTACTGATATCTTTTGTTAAAAAGTTAGTAGCATAGGTCTTGAATATTTCTTTATCAATTCCTATTGAATCTCTTTTACCGTTCAATTCTTTAATTAAGTAAATGTTATAGGCTTTCAGATCTACATCCACTATTTGTTCCTTAAAGAAACCGGATAATGCAAAAAAACGAGTTGTATCGGAAACTTGCTTTTCAATTTTTGTACTTTTTTTATTTTTGCAACTTGTAAACAAGATCAATAATACAAAGAGATACATACAATTTTTCATAGCCAAAATTATTCAAAAGCATTTATACCACATCAAATTGTTCAAATGAGCGAACTGCTTTAACAAAGTGATGGTTTTTATTTGATCTGTTTGATAAAGCCAAGGCGAATACCATAATCCATCAGGTACTCTGTAATAGGATATTTGTTAGAATAGGTTGGCAGGTGCTGGAATCTGGCTTGAGGGCCTAAGAACCATTGGTACACACCAGTTTTGTAGGTAAGATTAACGCCAAATGAACTATTGATATTCCATTTACGCATTAAGCTATTACCATCTGCATAGTGCTTATAATCAGTTGAAAGCAGATATAGGGATTTGTTCAAAGTAAAAGTGGGTTGTATAGAAGCTTCTGCAGTAATACCCAAATGCTTTCCTTTAATTACATCATATTGGAATCCAATAGGTATTGAAACCTGGTACATTTTATTATCAAGTTCTGCATTTCGATATCCATTATTATTATTATAAAGCGATAAAACACTTACATTTTCAATGCCATGATTATTTACTAAAGAAATAGTTGTTACATCTGCAACTGATTGGAATGTTTCAATATAATACTGACGAATATTAAATTGAATGCCCGTTTTAAATTTAATTCTGTTAGTCATGTTATACAAAACCGCAAAACCCAATTCTAAACCAACAGCTGGTTTGTGGCGAACAATTTCATTAATATTGGTGGTATAATTAATACCAACCGGTGCAGTTGCCGGAGCAGCACCTAAAATTTCTTTTGCTTTAAAGTCAGATAATTTACGATAACTGGTAGAAGGCGTAACAAAAAATCCAAATCCAAATTTAGAATTTTTAGCACTTACGGTGGTAACTGGTTTATAAGCAAATTCTTTCAGGTATTCATCTGTAGAACCAGTCTCGAATTTCTGGGTATTCACCAATTGGTTCAAAGAAGCTCTCTTATTTATATTCTTATCTGGTACTACGGAATTGGTCACAGGATTTACCGAAGTAGCGGTAATTGCATCATTAGGTTCTTCCAGTATATTTGTTTTATTAACTGATTCCTGATTATTCGCCTCAACCGAAGAACTAAGCAACTGATTTGGTTCGAAAATAAAAGAAGGTTTTGTAGGCAGCTGTTTATCAAAGATTGCTTTTTGGGCAGCGGCAATACTCATTTCTTCTTTTAAAAATGGCATGGGAATAACGCGTGCTTCCTTAATCATCAGCTTTGCTTCTTCTTTTTGTTGTTGCTCTATTTGAGCAATGGTAGAAGCAGTAACTTGATCTGTAGATATAGCATTGAATTCAGAATTAAAGGAAGGCTGATCAGCTGGTAATGGTTTTTTATTATTCAGATTTTTAAGAATAACCAGCTTGCCGCTTTTTTCTGCAGGATGATTATTGATAAGGGTTGCAACAGTAAGTGCAGAAATTATGAATAAGGAAATAAATGTAAGTGCAGGCCAAGTTTGAGGACCGTGAACCTCTGCCTGTATGTTCCGCCAGATCTGGTCAGAAGGGTACATGCGATGGTCTTTAATCTCATCTTGAAGAAAATCCTCCAATTCGTCTTGGTACATCTTGTTATCCATATGCAGGGCAGCAGCAACTATTTTTTCAACGTGGCCAATAAGCTAAATTCTTCTTTGGGCCTTTCGATGATTTGTTTTCTTATTAGGATATTTTCCAGCATTGTTTTGGCTCTGGTGTATTGACTTCTGCTGGTACTTTCTTCAATGTCCAACATGCTGCCAATCTCTTTATGGCTGTAACCTTCCAAAGCGTACAAATTCAATACCGTTCTGTAACCTAAAGGCAACAATCGAATACATTCCACAATTTGTCGTGCCTGCATGATAGATGGAACCGTTTCTTCTTTTACTTGTAAATAACTTGCATAATCCAGATCAACACTTTCGTTGAATTTCTTATGCTTCTTTAAGAAATTGATACAAGTATGAACAATGATTCTTCTAATCCATCCCTCAAAAGCACCTTTATTTTGAAAAGTATGTATCTGGGTGAATACCTTGATAAATCCTTCCTGCAGCATGTCTTCACCATCTTCTCGACTTTGTGCGAAGCGGTAACAAACACTGAGCATTTTCGGACTATATCGGTTATACAACTCCCGTTGCGCAGCAACGTCATTGTGTAAACATCCCGAGATAATTGCCTGTTCGGTCATGAGGGGAATTTAAGTTCCCCTAAATATAGACATAAAATGCATTTAATTGCTGCATCTCAAAGCAGATTTATTGCCGAAAACATTAAAAAAAAGCTGTTTTTAGGCATAAAATAGAAAATTTCGAAAGGATTTTGCCCTTATTTAAGCCAGTTCAAAACTGATATGCATTCGTTAAAATCTTTAAACGGAACCAAGAATCTTTAACCCTATAGTATATTTGTAACTCTAAAATGAGTTTTTTAAAAGCATTTATTACCAGCTTTAAAGTTTCATATTTTTTCTAAAATGTAACAATGCGCTATTATTTATATCAGCTATTTATCGGTTTTAATGTTTTGCTTAGTATTTCGGCTGCACAACAACCCAACCATACTGGTAAAGTAAATACGGCCACCGGAAACACCAAGTCTTACTTTACCGGCAAAATAACAGATCAAAAAAAAGGCAATCCACTAATTGGCGCAAGTATTTATTTCCATGAATCTAAAACAGGAACGATCTCTGATACCAATGGAATTTTTGTAAGTCAAAATTTACCAGCTGGTAAATACTTAGTTGAGATTTCTTTTCAGGGTTATGCAACGATTATTGAAAACATTGAAATTAACGGGAAAACCGAACAGAATTTTAGTATGACGGAAACTGTTGTTGAACATGAAGAAGTTACAGTAACCGGAGTGGCTTCAGCTACTAAAACCAAATTATCGTCGCAACCCATTTCTATTCTTAAAAAATCCGACCTTTTTCAATCTTCTTCAAGCAATATAATTGATGCAATTAGTAAAATAGTTCCTGGTGTTGCTAGCTTAGGAACCGGTCCTGCCATTAGCAAGCCTGTAATACGCGGACTCGGATATAATCGAGTGGTTACTGTTCATGATGGGGTAAGACAGGAAGGACAGCAATGGGGTGATGAACATGGAATTGAAGTTGATGAATATAGTATTCAGAAAGTAGAACTTTTAAAAGGTCCGGCATCATTATTTTATGGTAGCGATGCCATGGCTGGTGTAGTTCACCTTATTACTAATGTACCTGTACAAAGAGGAACCATTAGTGGAAACATTTTGGGAACTTTTAATGGCAACAATGGCTTGTATGGTACTAATGCAAATATGGCGGGCCATTTAAAAAATGGATTTAATTGGAACGCATACGCAACTTATAAAAACGCCGGAGATTATCAAAATGCCTATGATGGTAAGGTTTTCAATAGCAGGTTTAATGAAAGAAATTTTGGAGGATATATAGGCATCAATAAATCCTGGGGCTATAGCCATATCATTATCAGTAATTTTAATCAACATATTGGGGTAATTGAAGGAGCAAGAGATACGGTTACAGGCCAATTTCTGGTTTATCCTGAAACGCCAATGTCTCATATTGCATCTAACGATGAATTGAATAGTAGAATTCTGAATACCCCTTACCAGCAAGTAACTCATTTCAAAATTGCAAGTGATAATAATTTTGTGGTGCCTGGAGGAAGGATGACGGTAAACTTAGGCTTTCAAGGAAATAGAAGAAGAGAATTCGGAAATGAATTAACGCCTCTTGTTCCCGGACTATTCTTCGATCTGAAGACCATTAGTTATAATCTTCAATTTCATCTTGCAGAAAAGAATGGCTGGATCAATTCCATTGGTATAACAGGAATGTACCAACAAAATCGAAACCTTGCAGAAGAAGTTTTAATACCAGCCTATAACTTATTTGATATTGGGGCTTTCTTTTATACTAAAAAGACTTTTGATAAATTAACCGTCAGTGGCGGTATCAGAGCAGATCTTCGAAGCTTGGAGGGATTTAAGTACATAGAAAACGGGAATACCAGATTTGATGACTTTAAAAAAAAATATTCAAATCTAAGCGGTAGTATTGGACTTAGTTATTCTGCATCTGAGTCGTTAACATGGAAGCTAAATTTAGCAAGGAGTTATCGGGCGCCAAGTGTTTCTGAGTTAGCAAGCAATGGTGCACATGAAGGAACAAATCGCTTTGAATATGGAGAACAAAATTTAAAGTCAGAAACTGCATGTCAAATTGATGCAGGCTTTGAATATAATGAAGATCATATCAGTTTTGCCATCAGTACTTTCTATAATAATATACAGAATTATATTTTTTACAGTAAATTAGAATCGGTGCTTGGTGGAGATTCATTAGTTCAGCAAAGTGGATCAGATTTAACAGCATTTAAATTCAGACAGGCTATCGCTTCTTTATATGGCTTCGAAGCGAAACTTGATATACATCCGCATCCACTTGATTGGCTGCACTTCGAAAATAATTTTTCATTGGTTGCGGCGCATTTTAATCAAGATTTTGAGGGTACTAATAAACTACCTTTTGTTCCCTCACCCAGACTTTTAAGTGTTTTAAAAGCCAATTTTAATAAACAACAAAAATATCTAAGGAACAGCTATTTGAAAATTGAATTAGATAATGTGTCTGCTCAAAACAGGGTGTTTACTGCTTATAATACCGAAACAGCAACGCCTGGTTTTACTTTGCTAAATTTTGGTGTGGGTTCTGATTTTATACACGATGGCAAGACAGTTTTTAGTGTTTATATTGGCATCAATAATATTACAGATGTATCCTATCAAAGCCATTTGAGCCGCCTAAAATATACCGATATCAATCCAGTAACTGGCAGGTTGGGAGTATTTAACATGGGGCGTAACTTTAGTATAAAACTCAATATGCCATTGAGTTTTAAAACAAAAGCATAATTTTAATCATGGACATTTCTATTAATACACCTGCACTATTATTCCCGGCAATCAGTTTGGTAATGCTTGCATATACCAATAGATTTCTTGCATTGTCGAACCGTGTGAGAAGTTTGCACGATAAATATTTAGATACTAAAGAAGAAAATAAAACAATCCACGCACAAATTAAAAGCTTGCGTTACAGATTGAAACTTATAAAGCATATGCAGAGTCTGGGAATATTAACTTTTATCGCAGCCATATTCTGCATTTTCCTACTTTATATCGACGAGAAATTTGTAGCTAATATTTTCTTTGCGGTTAGCTTACTTGCATTTACTGCTTCACTTATTTTTTCATTCATAGAAATTATGATGAGCAATAAGGCAATAGAATTGGAATTGAGTGATATGGAGGGTTTAGAAAACCCTAGCATGATGCAGTATATTAAAAGTAAATTCTAAAAAAGGCAGGATCTCAGATCCTGCCTTTTTTATTTAAACTGCGGCTAATATTTTTCTTTCTCCAATTTGCTGACGCCACATTGCATAATACAATCCCTTTTCTTCCAGTAATTGATGGTGACTTCCTGTTTCAACTACCTGACCTTTTTCAAGCACATAAATTCTATCTGCGTGCATAATAGTGCTTAATCTATGAGCGATCATTACCGTTATCTGTTCTTTTTCGGCAGATATTCTACGAATGGTATTGGTGATTTCTTCTTCTGTGATACTATCTAACGAAGAAGTTGCTTCATCAAAAATGAGCAAATGTGGATGACGCAAAAGTGCTCTGGCTATAGACAGCCGCTGCTTTTCACCCCCACTTAATTTTAATCCACCTTCACCAATCATTGTATCCAATCCTTTTTCGGCTCTTGATAAAAGATTATCACAACTTGCTTTGTGTAACGCATCCCTTACATCATCATCGGTTGCCTCAGGGAATACAAAAGTTAAATTCTCTCGTATGGTTCCAGCGAATAATTGCGTGTCTTGGGTAACAAATCCAATCTGATTACGAAGTTCATCAAAATCTATTTCATGACCATCTATACCATTATAAAAGATGGTGCCATCTTGTGTTCTGTATAAGCCCACTAAAAGTTTTACAAGTGTACTTTTTCCGGCACCTGATGGTCCTACAAAAGCGATGGTTTCGCCTCGTTTTACATTAAATGAAATACCGTCAAGTGCTTTGTACTGTGCTGTTTGATGTTTAAATGCAATGTTCTTAAATTCCAACTCTTCAATAATTCCAACCTGCTTAGGTTCTAATGGTTTTGGCTCTACCTGTTTAAGCATGAGGTTATGAAAATTACTCATCGAAGCCTCAGCTTCGCGATAACTTATAATGATACTGCCAATTTCCTGCAAGGGACCGAAGATGAAAAAACTATAGAATTGTAATGAAATTAATTGACCCACTGTTAGTACTTCTCTAAACAATAACCACATTAGAGTAAACGTAATTACCTGTCTTAAAAAATTCACCATTGTTCCTTGTATAAAACTCAACGAACGAATGTTTTTTACTTTTCGAAGTTCTAATCCAAGAATCTTATAGGTATTGGTATTTAATCTTTTTACTTCTTGATCTGTAAGCCCAAGACTTTTTACCAATTCAATATTGCGTAAACTCTCGGTGGTAGAACCTGCAAGTGAAGTGGTTTCTTTGACAATGTTTTTTTGAATGGATTTTATTTTTTTACTCAATAGGTTGGTTACGATAGCAATTAAAAACGCACCACCCATATAGATCGGCATGATCGACCAATGCAAACGTGTTGCATAAATTGACACAAATATCACGCTCACTAAAATTCCAAACAATACATTGATCACGTAACCAATAAACTTCTCTGTATCGCTTCTCACTTTTGTTAAGATCGATAAGGTTTCGCCACTTCGTTGGTCTTCGAATTCCTGATAAGGTAATCTCATTGAATGCTTCAGTCCGTCTGTAAAGATCTTCGCTCCAAACTTCTGAATGATCACATTTACCGTATAATCCTGAAATGCTTTCGCAATTCTACTAACCATTGCTGTTCCTACTAATAAGAATAGCATAAAGCCAAGACCTCTCACATAAGTGCTTTCATTCCGTAATGTGCCATCGTCTGCGACTTTTGGGTGGCTTGCAAAGCGATCGATCAATTTTCCAAATATCATGGGGTCGAACATCGAAAATGTCTGGTTAATACCTGCAAGGCCTAATGCCAGAATGATATGCCATTTATATGGTTTGAGATAGGTTAAAAGTATTTTCATTGAAATTAATTAGGTTTTACAGTATAACAATATCCGTACTATTCTTTAAAATATGACAATATTGCTTGTTAAGTTACCTCAATACGCCAGCTCAAAGGGGTTTTCCACCTTCTGTTAATAATAAGATCATTTCCGAGTTAGGGTTTCGCAGACTTTATTCGGTAAATTACAAAAACAGAAATCTTATGCGTTGGAGAAAATTTAACGGTGAGCTGATTAATTTACCCATCAAACAAGCGGTGGAAGATGCTATTGTTCAGGAGACTGAAAAGCGTATTAAATTAAAAGTGTGTATCGGCACGGATAGTCAGGTGAAGGGCGACGATACAGAGTTTGCAACTGTGATTGTTTTTTTAAGAGAGCACAATGGTGGGTTTATGTATATCCACAATGAAAAAACAAAAACCAAATATCATATCAAAGAAAGAATGCTGGTTGAAGTTGCTAAGAGCATAGAAGTGGCTTACGAATTATGCGATCTTTTTATTGAACACCATATTGAAATGGAAGTGCATGCAGACATCAATACCAATCCTCAATTTAAAAGTAACGACGCATTGCGCGAAGCAATGGGTTATATATTGGGTATGGGATTTGCCTTCAAAGCCAAGCCAGAAGCCTTTGCAAGCAGTTGCTGTGCAGATAAAATCTGCAACTAATTTTGGTTGATTTGATGTGTTGGTTGGGTTTTTACTAATCCAACTGAACTGCTATCCAGTTTATCCCGGTGTTTTTTTGAAATCACTATTCATCTGCTGCAATAAGGCTAGGATCTCTTCTCTGCCTATTTTTTTTTCGGCACTTGTTACAAAATGCCTGGGAAGGAATTGCCATGTCTCCCGAAGCTTGTCCATAAAGGCCTGTACATTTCTTGCAACAACACCTGGTTTTTCTTTATCTGATTTTGTAAAAACCAAGCTAAATGGAATTTCCCAGTGGTCTAGTTGATTTACAAATTCCAGGTCGTTTTTTTGCGGAGTATGTCTGCTATCAATTAAAACAAATACTTGCATTAAGTTTTCTCTTTTGCGTAAGTATCCATCTATCATTTGTTCCCAACGATTCCTATCCGAAATAGAACGTTTTGCATATCCATATCCGGGAAGATCGACCAAATACCATTTTTCTTTCGGTCCTTTTAAGGCCCCGGAGCTTTCAATATCAAAATGGTTTATGAGCTGGGTTTTTCCAGGCGTACCCGAAGTCTTTGCCAGATTTTTCTGTTTAGTAAGCAGATTGATCAATGAAGATTTGCCCACATTACTTCTCCCAATAAAAGCATATTCCGGACGGTCTGGTTTCGGACACTGAGTAACCAAGGCCGATGAGATATTGTATTTAGCAGAAGTAACTTCCATATTTATTTTCTTTTTGGTAAAACCAAACTATCAGCGGGATATCTTGCTTTTATACTATCTCTTACGTTACTACACCAATCAAATAATTTTTGTTTCTCTATTTCATTCAATTTAGCTTCCTTATGTATCCAAGTATAAGATTCCAAAGGCATTTCACCCTCTTTTATTTGTTCTATACATTCGTCTAACTTTTTATACTGACGAGCTATTTGGTAACTATTGAATTCATTAAAATTCATATGCTTTTTGCCATCATTTACATGATTAGTAAGCCAAATACCTACGGGTTGAATATTATTATACCAGGGATAAGTAGTGTTATTACTGTGGCAGTCGTTACAAGCTTTTGCAAGAATTTGTTTTACATCATCTGGCACATTGTACGATTTTGAAATATCATTATCCATTTTATTAGAATCGTTTTTAGCAGGTCGATATGCCTGTAATAACAAAAGAATTACTAGAATTCCAATTCCTACTTTTTTCATTGTTGTATAATTTAGATGAGAATGCTACCTGTCATTTCCTTTGGAATTTCAAGACCCATTACTTTTAAAATGGTAGGTGCTAGATCGCCAAGTTTACCTGGTTTTATAGTACCTCTCCAATCTTTGTCAATAATAAAGAAAGGCACAGGATTTAAAGTATGTGCTGTATTAGGAGTACCATCTTCATTAATCATGAAATCTGCATTTCCATGGTCTGCAGTTAGGAAAACAGTGTAACCATGTTGAAGTGCTGCTGTTACTACACGTTTCACACAAGCATCAACTGTTCTAGCTGCTGTTATTGCAGCACTAAATACGCCTGTATGACCTACCATATCTGTATTTGCAAAGTTCAAACAAATGAAATCTGCAGTTTCATTTTCAATTTCATGAATCAGCTTATCTGTGATTTCTATCGCACTCATTTCTGGTTGAAGATCATAAGTGGCAACTTTTGGTGATGGTACCATGATTCTACTTTCGCCGGTATATGGATCTTCTCTTCCACCGCTAAAGAAAAAGGTAACGTGTGGATATTTCTCAGTCTCTGCAATTCTAATTTGCTTCTTACCATTTGCTTCTAAAACCTGACCAAGTGTATTGAATAAATTATCATTTTCAAAAATGGCAGAAACCTTTTTGAATTTATGATCATACATCGTCATAGTAGTATATGTAAGATCTAATTTGTGCATGCCAAAATCTGCATGGTCTGCTTGTGTAAGTACTTCTGTGATTTCTCTGCAGCGATCCGTTCTGAAATTAAAACAGATAGCTACATCCCCAGATTGAATTTTCGCAATTGGTTTATTTTTTGTATCAACTATAATAGTAGGAAGTATAAACTCATCTGAAACATTTGCAGCATATGAATTTTCAACAGCAGCTATTGCACTAGTTGCAGTAGGCCCAACTGCGTTTACTAATCCATCGTAAGCCAATTTTACTCTTTCCCAACGCTTATCGCGGTCCATGGCATAGTATCTGCCACTCACAGTAGCTATTTTACCTACTGAAGTTGGTAAGAAATTTTCCAGATCGGTTACATATCCTAAACCACTTTTCGGATCAGTGTCGCGTCCATCTGTAAACACATGAATAAACACTTTTGTTAAACCTTCTGCTTTACAAACTTTCAAAATTGCTTTTAAATGTCTGGTATGCGAATGCACCCCACCATCGCTTAATAATCCTAATAAATGCAGAGGTTTATTACTTGTTTTAGCCTTACGGATGGTATTCAGTAATACTTCATTAGCAGCCAATTCACCAGTACGTATGGCCACATTGATTCTTTGTAATTCCTGGTAAACAATTCTACCAGCACCCAGGTTTAAATGGCCAACTTCACTATTTCCCATCTGTCCGTCGGGCAAGCCAACGTCTTCACCACAGGTTACAAGGGTAGTATTGGGGTATTGACTATATAAACTACTTACAAATGCAGGGTGTGCTTGTTGAATGGCATCTGCGCTAGGGATTTTTCCTAATCCCCAACCGTCCATAATCGCTAAAATCACTTTCTTACTCATCTCTAAAGGTTGTTTTTACTAGATATTTACAGCAAATTTAGCCAAACAAGTTCAATGTATCGAATTTGGCATGTTTTATGTAACAGATACATTAGAAATCACTCACATGAAAAAATTATTTTTAGCAATAGGGTTAGCGTTCAGCTTCTTATCATTTGCACAACAAGCAGATACTGAGGCGGTTGTTAAGGCTTTTAAATCTGCCAATACAGAAGAAATTGCGCAATATTTCGATGATTATATCGATTTAAAGTTCCTCGATAAGGAAGAAGTTAAGAATATAGGACGCAACCAAGCTGGGTTAGCCCTAAAGATGTTTTTTGATGAAAATAACATCAATGGGTTTGATATGGGCTCTAACCGTGAAATTGGAAGTACACTTTATATTACCGGAAAACTTACCAGCTCGGGTAAGCCTTATAATATGACGGTGATGCTAAAAGCGAAAGCGGGAAAACACCAGATTATCACTATTCGAATCAACTAGATTTTATTAGAAGTCCTAGATTTGCAAGATGCAATCATATCAGGAACTCCTCGATCATTTAATTCTTTCTGCATTACATGAAGATATTGGTGATGGAGATCATTCAACTTTGAGTTGTATTGAGCCTTCCGTGAGAGGGAAAGCCGTGCTGAAAATTAAGCAGGATGGCATATTAGCAGGTATGAAAGTGGCAGAGCGGATTTTTTATCTGGTAGAACCCGAAGCAATTTTTAATATCCAAAAAATGGATGGCGATAAGATGGAATTTGGTGAAATCGCTTTTGTTGTAACTGCTAAAGTATCCACTATTCTCAGTTGTGAACGTCTGGTTTTAAATTGTATGCAACGGATGAGCGGCATCGCCACACTTACTAAAAAGTATAGTTCCTTATTAGAAGGTTATCATACCCGTATTTTAGATACCAGAAAAACAACTCCCAATTTTAGACTCTTAGAAAAAGAAGCCGTTCGAATTGGGGGAGGTGTGAATCACCGTTATGCTTTGTATGATATGATCATGTTGAAAGACAATCATATTGATTATTGTGGGGGTATAGAACCTGCCATTTTAAAGGCATGGAATTATGTGCAGACCACCCAAAAAGACCTAAAAATTGAAATAGAAACCAGAACATTGACTGATGTTGAAAAAGTGATAGCAATAGGCAAAGGAAAAGTTTTTCGTATCATGCTAGACAATTTTAAACCCGAAGATGTGGTAAATGCGGTGCAGTTAATTGATGGCGCTTTTGAAACTGAAGCAAGCGGAGGAATTGATTTGCAAAATATAAAAGAATATGCTGCAACAGGGGTTGATTATGTAAGTGTTGGTGCATTAATACATCAAGCACAAAGTCTAGACCTTAGTTTAAAAGCAAGTTTCTCTTAAGCAAGATTCAATAAAAGTGTATGTCAAAAAAAAATAAAGCGGATACCCGCGGTTTTGTATATAGTACCAATCCTGATTTTTCATTTGAATCTTCCAATGAAATAACAGAAACAATTGCTCCAGCCCAACAAAAATTGCGTATACGTTTAGAAACCAAGCATCGGGCAGGTAAGGCAGTAACAATCGTTGCAGGATTTGTAGGCACAGAAGCAGACCTGGAAGTTTTAGGTAAGCAATTAAAAAATCAATGTGGTACTGGGGGGTCTGCAAAAGATGCAGAGATCATCATTCAAGGTGATCAACGTATCAAAATATTGCCCTGGTTAATCAAAAATGGTTATACGCAATCGAAATAGCATTAATAATCGATATCCATTCTTAATCGGTCTTTCAGTTCTCGTACCAAAGGAAATTGATCAGCGATCCTTTCAAATTTTTGGCGACTATTTAGTCTTAAATGCACAGGAACTTCTTCTTGATCACTTGCATCTATCAGAATTTCAAATGAGATACTTCTATTGTTGAAACCTTTTTGAAGGTGTTCCAATAATGACATTCTTTCTTGCTCCACAAATTTTTGAGAAGTGATAGAGCCAACTGAAATGGTAAAAAAGATATCGTTCTCGATTGATAATCTAGCGATTTTAAATGTACCAAAGGAGGAGTGCTTTTTCTGTTCTTCTAATGTAAGAGCAAAAGCATCCCATAAGGTTTTGAGCTTTTCTAAATTCAATACTTCAGCTTCCACTACTTCTTCTATAGTATATTGCTCCCCATATTTTTCACGTAATGAATCGAGTAATCCTTTTTTAGTGCCTCCTAATTGAATAGGTGGTTTGGGTTTAACTGGTTCAGCAATGGGAACTTTTGCTTCTACTACAACTGGTTTGGTAATTACTGGAGTAGCTTTCGGGGTTTCGATATAAAATTTAGACTCCGGTACACCTGCTGGAATTTGAGCACTTATTTGAATAGAAGGAACCTGTTTTAGTTTAAAAGCGATTGGCCCGTCAACTCGTTTTTTTTTTACGAGTTGACCATTATCAACAGAAAGTTCAATGGCCTGTTGAAGAAAGTTAAGTTTGATCAGTGTGAGCTCAACATGCAATCTTTTATTGCGGGCCATTTTGTAGTTGATCTCAGATTCATTTAAAATATTTAGTGCACTCACTAAAAAAGAAAATCCCGATTTTTCTGCAGCTTGTATGTATTTGCTTTGCATGCCTTCCACTACTTCAAGAAGTGATGCAGACTTAGGATCTTTGCATACCAATAAATTTCTGATAAATTCTGCGAATCCATTTAAAACTAGATCGCCTTCAAATCCCTTTCTATTTATTTCATCGAAAAGTAACATGGCAGCAGGCAGATCCTGCGATTGCATCGATTCTAATAATTTAAAATAATAGTCGTCGTCTAAAATGTTTAAATGCTCTAATGTATTCTGATAAGTAACAATTCCATTTGTAAAGCTTACAATTTTATCCAGGATGCTTAAAGAATCGCGCATGCAGCCCTCGCTTTTTTGAGCAATCACTTGAAGTGCAGCTTTATCTGCTTTGATAGATTCTTTGTCTACAATTTCCTGTAAATGTTCAACCGTATCGTTATTCGTAATTCTTTTAAAATCAAAAATCTGACAACGGCTTAAAATGGTAGGTAAAATTTTGTGTTTTTCAGTGGTTGCCAAAATAAAAATGGCATAGGGTGGTGGTTCTTCTAATGTTTTTAAAAATGCATTGAAGGCACTAGCGCTTAACATGTGTACCTCATCTACAATATACACTTTGTATTTACCAGCTTGTGGAGCAAACCTAACTTGCTCAACTAATGCACGAATATCATCTACTGAGTTATTACTGGCAGCATCCAATTCATGAATGTTCATGGATGTACCTGCATCAAATGAGGTACAACTATTACAAGTATTACAGGCTTCTCCCTCTAAGGTTTGATTGGTGCAATTAATTGTTTTTGCAAGAATACGTGCACAGGTTGTTTTACCTACGCCTCTTGGTCCGCAGAATAAAAAAGCATGTGCCAACTGGTTATTCCGGATGGCATTTTTTAAGGTGGTTGTAATATGCTGTTGCCCTACAACCGTATTAAAATTCTGTGGGCGATATTTTCTTGCTGAAACGATGAAATTGTCCATAATTGCTGTAACTGCTCCAAAAGTACGCAATGGAAAGATTTTAGAAGCGTAAGTTTTTTAACATTAATATATTTTCAATATTATATTGAAATAGGTGCTATTTCATCTATTTTGGCTATTTTGAACTATTCTAGATTAGAACTACTAAAACAATCAAAAGATGAGTTTATATACCATTCTGGGTGCTGGTGGAGCAATTGCTAATGAGTTATTACCCATTTTAATAGAAGCAAAAGAGAGGGTTAGAATCGTAGCTCGTCATCCTAAGCAAATTAATGGTGTGGAATCGGTTTCTGCTGATCTGAGTGATGCAAATCAAACAAAAGAAGCTGTGAAAGGCTCCTCGGTAGTTTATTTGCTAGTAGGATTAGAGTATGATTATAAAGTCTGGGCTGAAAAATGGCCCCTTGTTATGCGAAATACAATCGACGCTTGTAAGGCTTCTGGCGCAAAACTTATTTTTTTTGACAATGTTTATATGTATGGGAAGGTAGAGGGGTGGATGACAGAAGAAACTGCCTTTAATCCTTGCAGTAAAAAAGGGATATTGAGGGCTTCTATTGTGAGTGAGTTATTAAATGAAATCAAATCGGGCACAATAACCGGATTGATTGCGAGAAGCGCAGATTTCTATGGTACAGGGGCAACTAAAACCAGTGTTCCCAATATGCTGGTATTTGATAATTTTTCGAAAGGAAAAAAAGCACAGTGGTTGGTAAATGCCAAACTGCCTCATTCTTATACCTATATTCCAGATGCGGGTAAAGCATTGTATTTATTAGCAAAAGACGAAACTGCTTTTAATCAAACCTGGCACTTGCCCACTCATAAAAATCTATTAACAGGTGAGCAGTTTATTGCCTTAGCGGCGGAAGCCATGCACCAGCCCAATAAATCAACTGTCTTATCAAAATTCATGATTCGTTTAGCGGGGCTTTTTATCAAACCCATCAAGGAGTCTTACGAAATGATCTATCAAAGCGATAGTATTTATCTTTTTGATTCTACTAAGTTTGAAAAACATTTTGGGTTTGAGCCCACTAGTTACGAGGATGGAATAAAAGAAACGGCTAAGTATTATTTGTAACTCATTTCAGGGTGTCTTTCAAAAGGTTGACCCTGATTAAAAATAGTGCGATAGGTAATCATGCGCCTGCTTTGATACCCCCCCAGGCTTTTATAAATATTGAGCATTTTTGGATTCCAATCTCCTGCCCAGCCCATTTCATATTTTTTGTACCAACCCTTTCCTTGCACAAAAGAGCCACATTCTTGAATGATAAAGCTATCGATTCCAAGGGCCTGGTATTTTGGTACCACTCCAAAAGCAAGACCGGTTAATTGTTTGTTGGTACCTCTCCACTTCATCCACATCAGATAGATTTTTTCTTTCCAACCAAATTTACCATTGAAGTGTTTGAAGTATTGATTAAGATCAGGAATATTAATGAACATTGCTATGGGTTCTTCTTTGTAATAGGCAAACCAAACCGTGCGTTCATCCATAATGGGCTTCATTTTTTTAAAAAGCTTGATCACCTGTTCTTCAGTGATTTCTTTTGCTTCTCCATGTTGCGCCCAGGCAGCATTGTAAACTTTTGCAAAATCTCCTGCATATTTTTCCAGTTCACTCAATTTTGCATGTCTTGCCGTGTAATCTGGCTTCGCTTTAATTCTGGCATGACGTTCAATAATTTTATCGGAAAAACGATCATCTACATTCATGAAATAATAATACTGATTGTAATAATTCTGTAGTCCATAATTATTGAATAGGGATTCATAATACGGAGGGTTGAAAGACATGCCATACATCGGTTCGTTATCAAAGCCCTCTACCAGTAAGCCCCACCATTTATCGCGGTCCCCAAAATTGATTGGCCCATCCATGGCTTCGGCACCTTTTGATTGTAACCATTCTCTGGCTTGATTCAATAAAGTATTTGCAGCCACCTGATCATTAATGCAATCGAAAAAACCAAAACCACCTGTTAAAAAATCGGTGCCTTTGTTGATGTATTTACTACTGATGAAAGCCGCTATACGACCAATGGTTTCTGCCTGATCGTTTTGCAGGATCCACCTCTTAGCTTCGCCGTATTTAAATGATTTATTTTTTAGTGGATCAAATACATCATTTACCTCATTGTTGAGTGGACGAATATATACAGGATTTGTACTGTTTAGTGTAGCATTAACTTCCAGAAATTCTTTTGCCGTATTTTTATCAGCTACTTCAATCAATCGCATAGTCCAACTTTTTACAAATATAGTAGGTTAGTAAAATATGCTACTTCGTGAAAAGTTTCAAAGCCATTTTTTCATCATGGCCATAAATATCTTTTCTAAAATTCAGTTCGCCAGATTTGTCAACCCAAGCTGTAAAATATACGATTAAAACAGGAATTGTTTTCTTTAGGGTTACCCATCTTTCTTTGGTTAAGTTCATTGAACTATCGATGTTTTTGCTATTCCAAGAAGTATCATATCTTAAAAGGTATTGAGCCATTTTCTTTGGTTCACTAATTCTGATACAGCCATGACTTAAGCTTCTACTGGATTGAGAAAACAGATCTCGGTTTGGCGTGTCATGCAAATAAATATCATAATTATTGGGGAATAAAAATTTCACTAATCCCAGAGAATTAAAGGGCCCTGGAATCTGGCGTACGAGTGGCAGCCCATTACTTTTTCCAGTAATTTCCATATGATTTTTTTCGAGGTAGTTACTGTTTTTTTCTAAGGATGGTACGATTTCTTTTTTGACAATACTGGTTGGTACATTCCAATACGGGCTAAATACAATATATTTTAAATTACCTGTAAAGATTACTGTGCTGTTGGCAGATTTACCAACAATCACATTCATGTCCATTACCGTTTTGCCACTATCAAAAACGTGTAAACGGTATTCAGGAATATTCACTAAAATATAATTACTATCTTTTTCCGGGGGCATCCAGCGAAGCCTTTCCATGTTTACCAAAATTTGGCGGATCCTCCATTTCAGGGAAACGTTTAATTCTTCTATCATTTTATTTCCAACAGCCCCATCGATACTCAATCCCATTCGCCTTTGAAACTTTTTTACCGCAATTGTGGTTAATGAGTCGAAAATAAAACTACTGTCAGTAATTGTAATATCACCCAGCGCATAAAGTCTTCTTTTAATTAATGCAACAACATACGAGCTATCTCCTTTTTTTAAAGGCTTTTTAATCTGTGGAATAGAATCGAAAGAAGTGGTTTTTGCCAATTCATTATAGCGTACCAAATGCTCCTGTAATTTTTTGTACTGTGGATTTTGTTTGGCATAGATCTCTATGTCCGTTGCTTTTGATTTGATACTTGAATCAAGAAGTGCACTGAGGTTTAATTTTTTTCTAGGAATAAACCAACCTAAATCAGCGGCATCAATATCACTTCCCTTATACACTTTTGCGGCATAAGCAAAGAATTGTCCGGTAAAAGACAATTCGGTGATAAGAACATTTTCAAGCGGTTGTTGGTGAAGGGTATCGGCAACTGCGGTTTCGTATAAATGGGTGAGATTTGGATTATACAAACTACTATCCTGTAAGTCTGAAACGGAAGAGTTGAGGAGATTTAAAAAATTAAAGGATTGTTCAGCGATACCTTTATTATCGAACCAAGCGAATTGGTAATTTCTTTCTTTATAAAAATTTAAAAACTGCTCTTCATAAGGTTTGAATTCTTCATGAGATTTTAAAAAACCTTCTATTTGAATACTATCGAAAAAAAGGTTATTGAATGAGGTACTTGTAGTAATGGATGTATCTCTCATTACTAGTTTTTTGGGTCTTTTAAAATTTTTACAACCAGCTATTCCAATAACCAATAAGGTTAGAATCAGAATAAAATTTTTCTTCATATATGAAAGATACTGAATTAAATAAATTGGAAATCAACGATTGGCTAAAAGTGTAATTGATACAAGTCCAGCAGTTTCTGTTCTAAGCCGGGTTTGCCCTAAGCTTACTGGAATAAATTGTGCTTTCAATGAATGCGAAATTTCCTCAGGGGTAAAATCTCCTTCAGGTCCAATAAGAATGAAAGAATCTGCCATCTTAGGCAGGTCATAAAGCATTCGTTTCTGTCCCTCTTCACAATGGGCAATTATTTTTTGTTGATTCGTGCTTTGATCAATCATTTTAATTACCTGAATTGGTTCGTGTAAAATGGGGAGCCAACATTGCTGACTTTGAAGCATAGCAGAAATCAGAATTTGTTGCATTCTTTCTGTTCTGAATCTTTGATGTTCTGTTCGTTTACAAATTAATGGGAAGACCTCAGAAATACCGATTTCAGTAATTTTTTCAAGCATCCACTCAAATCGGTCGGCGTTTTTCAATAAAGAAATCCCGATACTAATTTTAATCGGATTTGCCTCCTTGAAACTAATTTTATCTATGACTACAACAGATTTATGTTTATCAGCACTAATGATTTTCGCTTCAAATAATTTTCCTTTACCATCTGTTAAATGAATCAATGCGCCTTCTTTCATACGCAAAACCTGAACACAGTGCTTGCTTGTGATCTCGCTTAAAACGAATGGTTGATTCGATTTCAGAATAGTAGGCTCGTAAAAGAATGGTACACTCATTCCTGAAAAATAAATAAAGTAACAGGGATGTTTTCCTGCACTTTTATAAGAAATTTTATTTAAAAAGGTTGTTCGGTTTCATACCCCTGATCAAAATCTTCGTCATTCATTTTGCTGCCCTTTTGCAAATAGAATTTTGCGCCTTCATTTGCACCGCCAGCAGATGGTGTAATGTTTGGTGCAATTGGTTTCCAGTTATTTCCTAGTCCTTCAATACTTCCACTATCGCCTTCCCATTCTTCAAATCTTTGAATAGCCAGGTTGGCACGAAGTTTTATGGTTTCTAAAGAACCGTTACGGTGTTTTGCAATTCTAATATGTGTTTCTCCGCTAGTGCTCTCGCCCATTTCATTACTTTTTACCTCGTAATATTCAGGACGATAAATGAACATAACCATATCAGCATCTTGCTCAATCGCGCCCGATTCTCTCAAATCACTTAATTGAGGCATTTTGCTTTCTTTCCTGGTTTCAACGGCACGACTTAACTGGCTCAATGCAATAATAGGAACACTTAATTCTTTGGCAAGTGCTTTAAGGTTTCTAGAAATATTACTGATTTCTTGTTCACGGTTACCCCCTTTATCATTTGATCCACTCATCAATTGTAAATAGTCGATAATAATGATACCCACTTTATGTTTGTGTACCAGCCTTCTTGCTTTTGCTCTGAATTCAAAGATGTTAAGTGCCGCAGTATCGTCGATATAGATGGGAGCTCTTTCCAAACGATTGATTCCTTTTGAAATCAATTGTTGGTATTCATGGTCTTCTAATTTACCACGACTAATTTTTTCCATTTTTATTTCGCTCTCTGCACTTAAAATACGTTGTACCAATTGAGAGGCACTCATTTCCAATGAAAAGAATCCCACTGCAATCGGTTTTGTGGGATGCAAGGCTGCATTACGTGCCAGGTTCAAGGCAAATGCAGTTTTACCCACTGATGGACGAGCCGCTAGAATAATTAAATCTGTTGGCTGCCAACCGTATGTAACACGATCTAATGAACCAAAGCCACTTGGCACTCCAGAAATTTCTTCTGTTTTGGTTCTTAGCTCATCAATACGATTCATCGTCTTGGCAAGCACCCCTAAAATTTCCTCGAAATTCTTTTTCAAGTAATTATTAGTGATATTGAACATCTTGGTTTCGGCTTCATCTAACAGATCAAATACATCCGTGCTGTCTTCATAAGCATCACTAATGATTTCACCACTAATACGAATCAGTTCACGTTGTATAAATTTTTGCAATACTATTCTGCAGTGCGCATCAATATTCGCGGTAGAAACTACTGAATTAGTGAGTTTGGTCACATAATATGGGCCACCCACGGCATCAAGTTGCTCTTGAAACTTTAATTCTTCAACTACCGTAAGTAGATCGATAGGGTCATTTTTTTGCTGTAAAGCCTGCATAGCGTGGTAGATTGTTTTATGTGATTCCACATAAAAACATTCTGGCTTTAGAATTTCCGAAACAGTATCAAAGGCACTCTTTTCAAGCATAATGGCACCCAAAATAGCCTCTTCCAGCTCTTTTGCTTGAGGAGGTACTTTACCATAAACCATGGTACTCATGTCTACTGTTGTCTTTCTTCTCTTTCGGTCTTTGTTTAAACTAGTTAAGTCCATTGTTATCTTAGGGGTTAGTAATTAACACCTGGCTATTCGGGTGATCAAAATATGTTTCTGGAAAACCTTTATCGATAACTCATCGCTAAGGGGGAGCGAATATGGTTCAAGAAATCCGCTTGTTAAAATTTTTTACTATCAATTTTCGTCCACAGGTTATCCAAGCTTCATTCACATAAAAATAGCGACTATCCACAGAAAAATTGAGGGTTATCCACTAAGTTCAAAAGTTTTCCGCTCAAAACTAGCCATTTTGCACAAGTCCTTGTGCAGAAAGATTTCTTTAATAAATGAGGTTGCTCTTCAAAAAAAAATGTAACTAAAAAGGGATTTGTTTTGATTTTACAAACGGTTCACTACCCTGGAAAGACCCGAATCGGGCACCAAAGGCAACTAAGCCTATATATCCCATTTTTATCTCCTATTTTTGATGCTCGAAAAGAGATTATTATTATGACCATTAGTTACAACTGGCTGAGTGAATACCTACCTGAAATCATAGATCCTGAAAAATTGTCAAGGATACTTACCTCCATTGGATTAGAAGTGGAGAGTTTAGAAAGATTTCAGTCTATCAAAGGCGGATTAGAGGGTTTGGTAATTGGAGAAGTATTAGAATGTGAGCAGCATCCCAATGCAGATAAATTAAAGTTAACCAAGGTAAATATTGGAACAGGTGAGTCCTTACAAATTGTATGTGGTGCTCCCAATGTGGCTATTGGACAAAAAGTAGTGGTTGCCACTGTAGGTACTACCATTTACCCTTCAACAGGCGATCCTTTAACCATGAAACTGGCAAAGATTCGTGGAGTTGAAAGTTTTGGAATGATCTGTGCCGAAGATGAAATGGGGATAGGAACTAGTCATGATGGAATTCTTGTATTGCCCTCTGAACTAGTACCTGGAACACCCGCTGCCACTTATTTTCAGCCTTACAGTGATTGGATCTATGAAATTGGGTTAACGCCTAATCGGATGGATGCAATGAGTCATTTCGGGGTAGCAAGAGACGTATGTGCCTATTTAACGCATCATCAAAAAGATGCCAGGGTAAAAACGCCTTTCAGTAATGGGTTTAAAATAGATAACACCTTGCTACCTATTAAAGTAACGGTAGAAAATACAGTTGCTTGTCCGAGGTATGCAGGTATTAGTATTAGTGGTGTGGAAGTAAAAGAATCTCCACATTGGCTGAAGAACAGGTTAATGTCGATAGGGTTAAGGCCCATTAATAATATTGTAGATATTACCAATTTTATATTACACGAAACAGGGCAACCATTGCATGCATTTGATGCAGATGCAATTGTTGGTGGCGAGATCATTGTAAAAAATGAGGCAGAGGGAACTGTTTTTACTACGCTTGATGGAAAAGAAAGAAAGCTGAGTAGTAAAGATTTGATAATTTGTAATGTTAAAGAAGGGATGTGCATTGCCGGGGTTTATGGTGGAAAGGAAAGTGGTGTAACCGTTTCCACTAAGAATATTTTCCTGGAAAGTGCCTGGTTCTTGCCTTCAAGTATTCGTATCAGTTCTGTATTTCATGGTTTAAGAACCGATGCAGCCACACGTTTCGAAAAAGGGGTGGACATTGATAATACAGTGAATGTGTTGAAAAGGGCTGCCTTGATGATTAAAGAATTAGCCGGAGGAGAATTATCCAGTGAAATTGTGGATGTATATCCTGCACCTCTTCCAAAAACAGAAGTTTCTTTAAAACATCATTACCTCAAAAAACTCAGTGGGAAAAACTATCATGCTGACAAAGTAAATAGAATTTTAACGGCACTTGGTTTTGAAATATTGAAAGAAGGAATGGACGAGCTACGAGTGGCTGTGCCAAGAAGTAAGCCCGATATTAGTTTGCCCGCTGATATTGTAGAAGAAATTATTCGGATTGATGGGTTAGACAATATTGAAATTCCATCAACCATTTCAATAAGTCCGGCAACGGATCTTTCTGCCTTAAAGGAAAATCTTAAAAATAAAATTGCGAATTATTTGGTCGGACAAGGCTTCATAGAGATACTTACTAATAGCATTACCAATAGTAAATATTTTACTGAAGAAGTGTTGAGCAAGTCTGTGAAAATGATCAATAATTTAAGTGCTGATCTGGATATTCTGCGACCATCTATGTTAGAAACCGGGTTAGAAACGATTGCCTATAATTTGAATCGGAAAAATACCAATCTGCAATGTTTTGAATTCGGTAAAACCTATGCCAGCAATGGCCCCGGAGAATATAGCGAAGCAGAGCATTTGGCATTGTATTTTACTGGATCAGACCAGGAAGAGAGCTGGCATCAGAAAAGTAGAAGCTTGGATATTTATAAAGCAAAAGGAATTGTTTCTGCCATTATGCAACTTGCCGGTGTGGGTGGATTACAACTGAGTTTAGTGGAAGATGCTTTTGTATTAAAAGCCGGTAAAAAAGAAATGGGAAGCATTGTTGCTGTAAACAATAAACAGCTGCAAAATTTTGATATTAAACAGTCGGTTTATTTTGTGGATATCGATTTTATTGCCTTATTCAAATTGGTAAAACAGCGCAAGATTGTATATAAAGAAGTGAATAAATTTCCTGCAATGCAACGCGACTTAGCATTAGTAGTAGATAGGAAAATTAGTTTTGATGCCATTGATCAACAAGTGCGTAAAACACAAATATCGAAACTAAAGCAAGTGCGACTATTTGATGTGTTTGAAAGCGATAAATTGGGAGCAGATAAAAAGTCAATGGCCTTGAGTTTTACTTTTGAAGACGAACAAAAAACGCTTACAGATAAAGAAGTGGATGCGATGGTTGGAAAGCTAATAAATCAATTCGAAAAAGAATTAGGAGCAGAAATCAGGAAATAGGAATTCCGAAAAACTATTAATTACCGTATTTTAGAGTAAGATTAATTTTAATAGATGGAAGAAATTTCTGTACAAATAAAAGCCATTCAGGAAAAGCTGCAGATTTTGCTAAGGCAGCAGCAGGTTTTACAGAAGGAAAACCAGAAATTAAAAAAAGATCTGGAGAAGGTGCAGACTGAAAAATTGCAGAAAGAATCAGATTTAGCAGGAATGATTCAGCAATTAGAGTCAGTTAAAATCGGAGGTTCCCAGTGGAGCCCGGCCGATAAATTGTTAATGGAAAAAAGAATCGATGGTTATTTGAAGGAAATCGAAAAATGCCTTTTATTACTGAACGCTTGATATGATGGAAGAACTCATACCCGTAAATATTGTGATAGCCGACCGCAGTTACCGCCTCAAGATTGAGCCGGCTGATGAAGAAATGGTAAGAAAAACGTCGAGCCTGATCAATGACAAGATCTCGGAGTTCAAAACCAATTTCGCTGGTAAAGACATGCAAGACTATGTTTCAATGGCATTACTTTGGTTTGCCACAGAGCAAACGCAGGCGGGTAACCTTCTCGTAAAATGGGGCGAATTGGCCCAACAAATCAACGGTTTAGAAAAATCAATCGACAAAGCTTTACTGGAAAACGGGTAAGCTAAGAACCAAATCATTTCGCTTAATTTATTTAAGTATCTTCGCCTATTACACATACTTATTAGATTAAAATGAGATGTGTACGGGTATAAAGGATTTTGAATTATTATAAAAATTACCAAAACCATGGATCAAAATGTTATTTCTATTATAATTGGTGCCATTTCACTAATTGTTGGGGCTTTAGCGGGGAAGTTTTTGTTCGCTAAAAACACAAAAAGGCAGATCGAAGACGCCGAGCATCAAGCGCAGACTATTTTAAAAGAGGCCGAATTAAGAGCTGAAACCGTTAAAAAGGAAAAGCAGTTAGAAGCAAAAGAACGATTTGTTCAATTAAAGTCTGAACACGATAAAGAAGTGATGGACCGCAACCGCAAATTGGGTGAGGCAGAAAACAGGATTAAACAAAAAGAGATCTCCATCAATCAAAAAGAAGCGGGATTAGACAAACAAACAAAGGAAAACGAGGCGATTAAGGAAAATTTGAATCGTCAGATCGAGTTGGTAAATTTAAAGCGTACAGAACTTGAGAAACACCAGGAAGAGCATATTCGTCGCCTTGAAAAAATTGCCGGTTTAAGTGCAGAAGAAGCAAAATCTCAGTTAATAGAAAGCTTAAAACAAGAAGCACATTCTCAGGCATTAGGCTTACAGCAAGACATTATTGAAGAAGCGAAACTAAAAGCTAATAAAGAAGCTCGTAAAATTGTAATTCAGTCTATTCAACGAACTGCTGCAGAAGTTACCATTGAAAATACCGTTACTGTATTCAATCTGGAAACAGATGAAATTAAAGGTCAGATCATTGGTAGAGAAGGTAGAAATATACGTGCTATTGAAGCCGCAACAGGGGTTGATTTAATTGTAGACGATACGCCAGAAGCCATTATTTTATCTTCATTTGATCCATTGCGCAGAGAAATTGCACGCCTAAGTTTGCAACGACTGGTAGCTGATGGAAGAATTCACCCAGCACGTATTGAGGAAGTCGTTGAAAAAACACGCCGTCAATTAGAAGAGCAGGTGATGGAAATTGGAGAAAGAACGGTGATTGAAATGGGTATCCATGGATTACACAAAGAATTGGTAAGAATAGTAGGGAAAATGCGTTTCCGTTCTTCTTATGGCCAGAATTTATTGATGCATAGCAGGGAAACTGCGAATCTTTGCGGAATCATGGCTGCTGAATTAGGAATGAACCCTAAATTGGCAAAAAGAGCTGGCCTATTGCACGATATTGGTAAAGTGCCAGATGAGGAAACAGAATTGAGTCACGCATTATTAGGGGCCAAGCTTGCTGAAAAATACGGTGAGAATCCTGCAGTTGTGAATGCAATTGGAGCTCACCATGACGAAATGGAAATGCAGTATGTAATTTCTCCAATTATTCAGGCCTGCGACGCTATTAGCGGTGCTCGCCCGGGTGCACGTAGGGAAATTATGCAGCAATACCTGCAGCGTATCAAAGACCTTGAAAATCTAGCCATGGCTTACCAGGGTGTTGAAAAAGCCTATGCCATTCAAGCTGGAAGAGAATTGAGGGTAATTGTTGAGGCTGAGAAAGTTACAGATGGAGATAGCGATAAGTTAAGCTTTGAAATAGCACAGAAAATTCAGACAGAAATGACCTATCCTGGTCAGATCAAAGTAACAGTTATTAGAGAAAAAAGAGCGGTAAACGTAGCGAGATAAAAAATATTCTGATTTAGCAGTAGTATTTTATAATTTTTTCTATACCTTTGCCGTCCGCAAAAAAATAAAGTTATGGACGCAGCAGTTCAGTTTGTACACGAGCAATTGACCGTGAAGAAGACATACCCTAAGTTTAAAGCAGGTGATAATATCACTGTTAATTATAAGATCGTAGAGGGTGGTAAAGAACGTATTCAGAGTTTCCGTGGTGATGTAATTAAATTACAAGGCAACGGTGCTACTGCATCATTTACCGTACGTAAAATTTCTGATGGTGTAGGTGTGGAGCGTTTGTTCCCAATCCTTTCTCCAAACATTGATTCTATCTTATTAAATAAGTCTGGTAAGGTTCGCCGTGCTAAATTGTATTATTTAAGAGAGCGTAGTGGCAAGAGTGCTCGTATTAAAGAAAAACGTTTCTAAGAGATTAGGTGAAATAATTTAAAGCGGAAGATTAGTAAACCTATTCTTCCGCTTTTTTGTTAAAACTTTTTTCTTTAGGATTATTTAATTGGAAGGCATGGCAATTGCCTTAACTTTGGTCACCTCAAAACAAATTTTATGGGCAACTTAGGATTTCAAGAAATTTTACTCATAGCAGTAGTAGTTTTAGTTTTGTTTGGCGGTCGTAAGATCCCAGAATTCATGAAGGGCCTTGGAAAAGGTATCCGTGAGTTTAACGATGCTAAGGATAATGTGAAGAAAGAATTGGAAGAAGGCATGAAAGAAAAAGATAAGACTGCAACTCCACCGCAAGCTTAATTTCGTTTAACTAAAAGATTTTTAGGCTTTGTTTCGGTTCAGCTCTATCAAAGACTACCATACAACATTACAGAACGGCCAAACCACCTGTGTGGAGGCCGTTCATTTTTATTTGTCGGCTATCAAGGAAAAACCCCAACTTAATGCCTTTCTTGAAGTATTTGAAGAAGAGGCAATTTGTGAAGCGGAGCGACTAGACGCCAAACGAATTTCAGGTGCGCCCATGGGTAAATTACATGGGGTGATTGTGGGAATCAAAGACGTTATTTGTTACAAGGGCCATGTGGTTTCTGCCGGCTCTAAGATTCTGGAAAATTTTAAATCTATTTATCACGCTACTGTAGTTGAAAAACTATTGCAGGAAGAAGCCATCATTATTGGTCGGCAAAACTGTGATGAATTTGCGATGGGTAGCAGTAATGAAAATTCTGCATTCGGTGCTGTTAGAAACGCATTGGACGAATCCCGTGTTCCTGGTGGTTCATCCGGAGGATCTGCGGTGAGCGTGCAAGCTGGGTTAACCATGATTAGCCTGGGTAGCGATACGGGTGGTTCTGTAAGGCAACCAGCCGACTTCTGTGGCGTAGTGGGTTTAAAGCCTAGCTATGGTAGGATTTCGCGTTATGGTTTGATTGCCTATGCCTCTTCTTTTGATCAGATTGGTATTTTTTCTAAAACGGTAGATGATGCAGCACTTTGTTTGGAAGTGATCTCTGGTGCAGATGACTTCGATAGTACCGTTTCTGAAAAACCTGTTCCAACCTATTCCACTGAACTGAAAGTGGCTCCCCGAAAATATCGGATAGCATATTTCAAACAAGCATTAGAACACCCCGGATTGGATCCAGAAATGGGTGCTGCTATTATGGAACTAATAGAACAATTAAGACAAGAAGGGCATATCGTAGATCCTATTGAATTCGATTTACTCAACCATATTGTTCCCACTTATTATGTACTAACCACTGCGGAAGCATCTAGTAATTTTAGCCGATTTGATGCAGTACGTTTTGGCTATAGGGCTCCCTTGATAAATTCAGACTTGAATGATATGTATAAGGCTTCTAGAAGTACTGGTTTTGGCAAGGAAGTGCAACGAAGAATTATGCTGGGAACCTTTGTTCTCAGTGCCGGATATTTCGATGCTTATTTTACAAAAGCTCAGCAGGTAAGACGTATATTGTTTAATAAATCGGTAGATGTTTTTGGAAAGTACGAAGCCATTATTTCCCCTACTGTACCTTCTACAGCGTTTAAGATTGGTGAAAAATCAGACGACCAGGTTGCCATGTTCTTAGCTGATATATATACAGTTTTTGCCAATTTGGTAGGAATCCCGGCCATCTCCATCCCTCTGTTTACCCATAGTAATGGACTTCCATTTGGTTTACAAATCATGACCAATCATTTTGAAGAAACTACCATGTTACAACTATCTGATCAGTTAATGAGTTAACAATCAAATAGTTAGAATTATACTATTCCCACTAAAATCTCCTTTCACATCCCTTTAAGTTATTTCGCACTAATTTTGCAGCCCAGCAATTATTAGAAACTATGAAGTGGTACGGCATCTCTATTCAAACAAGGCATTCAATCTCCCATTTTATTTTGGGGGCTTTTGCTGTGTTGGCTGGCGCTGTAGGAACCATGTCGTTTGTAAGAGATCCTTCTTATAAAGAGAAACCATTAATAGATACTACGCATGATAAATATGGTTTTCAAAGTTTGTTTGTTGCCAATAAGTTTGATGCATCTAAGCCCTATATCAATCAATTAAATCCGCAGGCTGTTTCCTTTGTACAAGAATATATTCGCAAACAGGGTAAGGAATTAGATCGTATGAAGGGATGGGGCAAACCCTATTTCGATCTATACGATAATATTCTGGTGATGTATGGGATACCGAAGGAAATGAAATATTTAAGTGTAATTGAAAGCCATTTGCAACCAGGGCTGGTTTCCTGGGCTGGAGCAGTGGGGCCTTGGCAATTGATGGATTATGAAGCCAAGCGTTTTGGGTTGAGGGTAGGTTCAAATGATGAACGGATGGACTTTTATAAAAGCACCCATGTGGCAGCCAAGCTGATGAAAGAATTGTATGCAGAATTTGGTGATTGGTTATTAGTTGTGGCAGCTTATAATGGAGGTGCTGGAAGGGTAAGACAATGTATCAAAAAATCGGGAAGCCGAGATTTCTGGGTATTGCAGTATTACCTGAAAGAAGAAACCCGCACCCATGTTAAAAAATTCATAGCTACGCATTATTTGTTTGAAGGAACTGGTGGATGGACCACCATTACGGCCGACGAAACGGCAAAATTAAAAGCGGCACAGATTACAGATAACAGACAAGTAAATTTATCAAACGAAGAGGTGGCCAATTCAACCACTATTAATTTGAGTGGTAGATATAACTCTTTGGTACTAACCAATTGTTTAGCAATAGAGATCAGTCAGTTCAATAAATGGAATCCAGGATTCAACAAAACCCTTTCGGAAGGCAAGTTGTACAATATGCGCATTCCCAAAGAAAAGCTTGCCATTTTTGAATCAAAGAAGGGTCAGATATTAATGGAATCATTTCGAACGTTAATCGAAGGTCCATCTACATCAAAATAAATCATAAACTATTTTGGAAAGGGCAAAAAAAATTGAATCGATTTTAAAACCGGTTCAACTTTTTTATTAGTTAGGGAATGACTAGAAATCGTCGTCATCAAAACCGCTATCCTTATCATTAAAGAGGTCAAATTCCTTGAAGTCTTCATCTAATTTAAAATCATCTTCTTCATCAGCTTTCTTCTTAGATGCACCACCGCTGGGAGCTTTTTTGCCCTTACTTTTTGGAATGTCGAATTCGTCAAAATCTGGGTCCCAGTCATCATCTTCCTCGGCTTTTTCCCAATCGTCATCTACTTCTGCTTCATCTTCATCGTCGTCGTCGTCATCTTTCGGTTTTTTCGACGAAGCTTTAGCCCCTTTTTTAGCGGGCTTGATGTCCAATGCATCATCATCGTCGTCATCTAAATCATCATCATCTTCCAATTGTTTTTTACTTTTTGGAGATGGTTTCGCATCGGCATTCTTTGCCGGTGTAGTCTTTGGAGTAGAGGATTTGCTATCCTTATCAGATTTCGCTGCCATATTCTAATAAGATTATTGCGTAAATTTTAGACGCAAAATTGTATTAACCAAAAATATTTTTTCTTTTCTTTTTAAAAATTAAATTTTCCTAAATGTGAACGATTTGTTCACGACCCGGACCGTTCGACACATGTTTTACAGGAACACCACAATATTCGTTGATAAAAGCGATATACTGCTTCATTGTTTCAGGTAAATCTTCTCCTAATTTAATCTGGGTTGTATCCGTACTCCAACCTTTAAATTGTTCCAAAATAGGTTCGATGGTAGCTTTAGCCATTTGAAACGGAACCTGTTTTGTTTCAACACCATTCACTTTATAGGAAGTACACATAGACAATTCTTCAAATGAGTCTAAAACATCTGCTTTGGTCATTACAATTTGAGTAACTCCATTAATCATACAAGTGTACTGTAAAGCCACAAGGTCCATCCAGCCACATCTGCGTGGACGGCCTGTAGTAGCACCAAATTCACTACCAATTCTACGAAGTTCTTCGCCAGTTTCATCAAATAGTTCTGTTGGAAATGGTCCGCCACCAACTCGGGTGCAATAAGCTTTAGTAACGCCCATTACTTCCCCGATTTGTTTTGGAGAAATTCCTAGGCCAGTACAAACACCTGCTGATATTGTATTTGATGAAGTTACAAATGGAAATGTGCCAAAATCAATATCTAACATACTACCTTGTGCACCTTCTGCTAAAACTTTTTTTCCTTTTGAAATTTGATCATTGATATAATATTCACAATTGATCACATTCAAAGTTTTTAAAAACTCTAAAGCCTCAAAAAATTCTTCTTCCCAAGCAGAAATATCTTCAATAAAATGAAAATTATCTAAAAGTTTCTGGTGCTTTAAACGCAACTTGATATACTGGGTAGTAAAACTTTTATCCAATAAGTCGCCAACACGCAATGCGTTGCGACCAGTCTTATCCATATAAGCAGGTCCGATACCTTTTAAAGTAGAACCGATTTTACTTTCACCCTTCGACATTTCAGAAGCCTTATCTAATGCTCTGTGGGTTGGAACAATGATATTGGTACGTTCTGAAATAAATAAATTTTTTCTTACGTCGATGCCATAAGCTGCAACAGCATCGCATTCTCTTTTCAATGTTACCGGATCAAGTACTACACCATTACCAATAATATTTACTTTATCCTGATGAAAAATTCCAGAAGGAATCTGGTGAAGCACTTGCTTCTTTCCATCCACATACAAAGTGTGTCCTGCGTTGGGTCCGCCTTGAAAGCGCGCAACGATATCATATCTGGGCGCGAAATAGTCTACAATTTTGCCCTTGCCTTCGTCGCCCCATTGTAAACCTAGAATTACATCAACCATATATTTATTTTGAATCGAGGCAAAAATAAGCCTTGACTTTGAGTAAAAGGGAATTGAAGCCAATTAATTACCATCAATTTTAAACAAAATGTGCAAATCCTTATTAAGTAAGAGATTCCGTATCAAAACGATCAACTGTTTGTATTCCTTTTAATTGTTTTAATCTCTCAACCAATTCTTCCAGTTCTTCTTTATCGTGCACAAAAACTTTAATGGTACCCCTGAAAATTCCTTCAGAAGATTCAATGGTTAATGCTGCAATATTTACGCGCATATCTCCACTAATGATATTGGTGATTTTATTAATAACACCCACATCATCCATCCCAATGATTTTTAACCCGGTTAAGAATGAAATTTCTTTATTCTTAGCCCATTTTGTTTTTACAACTCGGTGTCCGTAATTAGCCATCAACTGTGTGGCATTCGGGCAGGAAGTTCTATGTATGATCAAACCTTTTCCGGTACTTACAAAACCAAACACGTCATCTCCTGGAATTGGGTTACAACATTTCGCAAGATTATAAACAATCTTATCGCTGCTTTCTCCGAAGATGATTAATTCAGAATCTTTTTTCGAAAAATGTTTCGCATGATTTTGTTCTACGTTTAATTCCTGCACCAGTGGTTTAGGTCTTGGATGTTCTATTCGATCGCCAATTAAATTAAAATCTTTTAACTCTTTCAGGTCAATCGATTTAGTGGCAATCTTATATAACAAATCTAATTGTGAAGGAACTTTATAGAAGTGAACCAGCTCATCAATATTATGTTGATTCACAGCTGCTCCAAATCCTTCTAACTTTCTTTGTAAAGTATATTTTCCGTCTTCTGCAATCTTGCGTTTCTCTTCGCGCAGTGCATCTTTAATTTTACTTTTAGCTTTAGCAGTAACAACAATATTTAACCAGTCTTCTGATGGTTTTTGTTTATTACTGGTAATGATTTCAATCTGATCTCCACTTCGTAGTTTATGACTAATGGGCACCAATTTATGATGCACTTTTGCACCAATACATTTTGTGCCTATTGCGGAGTGAATAGAAAATGCAAAATCCAGAGCTGTACTTCCCACGGGCAACATTTTAACATCGCCTTTTGGTGTGTACACATAAATTTCTTCAGCAAGAAAAGATGTTTTGAAATCTTGTAAGAAATCTACTGTATCTGTATCTGGCGTGCTAAGCACTTCTCTGATTTGTCCGAACCATTTATCAAAACGATCTTCATCACCGCCGCCTTCTTTGTATTTGTAGTGTGCAGCCAAACCTTTTTCCGCAATTTCATTCATGCGTTTTGTGCGTATCTGCACTTCCACCCATTTACCTTGTGGCCCCATCACAGTTGTGTGTAAGGCTTCGTATCCATTGCTTTTTGGGTTGCTTAACCAATCGCGTAAACGTTCGGGCGAAGGATTGTATTCGTCTGTAATTAAAGAATATACTTTCCAACAATCTTCCTTTTCTTTTTCAGTAGGAGAATTTAAAATAACGCGGATGGCAAAGAGGTCGTATACTTCTTCAAAAGCCACCGATTTCTTTTTAATTTTATTCCAGATACTATGAATACTTTTTGGTCGTCCATAAATTTCAAAATCAAAATTGGAAGCTTCTAATTTTTCTTTTAGTGGGCGAATAAATTCATTGATATATCTACTTCTTTCCCGCTTGGTTTCGGATAGTTTTTTTGCAATATCCCGATAAGCTTCTGGTTCCATGTATTTCATGGAAAGATCTTCGAGTTCAGTTTTAATATTATATAATCCCATGCGGTGAGCAAGTGGTGCATATACCCAAACTGTTTCAGACGCGATTTTTAATTGCTTCTCCCGTTTCATGTGATCGAGTGTGCGCATATTGTGTAATCGATCGGCAAGTTTAATGAGAATTACACGAGGGTCGTCGGTAAGCGTTAATAGGATTTTTTTAAAATTTTCAGCCTGCTGACTAGTATTGGTATCTATAACATTTGAGATCTTGGTTAGTCCGTCTACTATACGCATGATCTCGGTGCCAAATTCATGTTCCACATCTTCGAGTGAAATATCTGTATCTTCTACTGTATCGTGTAATAAAGCGCAGATGGTGCTTCGTACACCCAGACCTATTTCTTCCACACAGATCATGGCTACAGCAAGGGGGTGAATGATATAGGGTTCACCACTTTTACGGCGCATGGTTTTATGTGCTTCTGCCGACATTTCAAAGGCATGACGAACCAGTTCCTTGTCTCCCCTTTTTAGTTTTGGGCGAAGGCTACGCAAAAGAGCGCGGTAATGCCGGAGAATTTCATTCTTCTCCTGATCTACGGTGAGGTTATATTTAGGAAGCGCTGCTTCTGAAGATTGGTTATCCACTGCTTGTTCCATCGAATAGCGAATATAAGCAATAAGGCGTATTTGAGATGTAAGCTAGTTTGTGAAAAAACAGTTCACTAATTTTTAAGAGTGGTGAACCCGTTGCATGCTTAGTTGTTACATTTGCAATGACCATGCAAAAAGCAAAGACAAAAAAAATATTTGAATTTTCTCTTTTTCGAAGAATTTTTCAATTCGTAAAACCGTATTCTGCTAAATTCTATGGGAGCATTATATTGGCCATCGTAATGGCAGTATTTGCACCGATACGTCCGTATTTAATTCAGTTAACCATTGATAGTGCTTCCGGTAAATCTTTTCATGTTCCAGTATGGCTAAAAGCGGTTTTGTTGAATACAGATTTGAATGATGCCACAAAATTCATCATTGCTGTAACTGTTTTTCAGGTAATCTTTCTTTTTATTGAAACAAGCGTACGTTTTGTTTTTAGTTTTATTACTTCCTGGATGGGGCAAAGCGTGGTAAGAGATATGCGTAATGCTGTTTTCGAAAAAGTGTTGGGTTTAAATTTATCGCAGTTTGATAAAACCCCTATTGGTACCTTAACCACAAGAACGATCAATGATATAGAGAGTATTAACGATATTTTTTCGGACGGCCTGATACCGATCATTGCGGATCTGCTTACGATTATTATTACATTGGGTACGATGTTCTGGATGGACTGGCGCTTAACGCTAATCAGTTTGCTTCCATTTCCAATTATGATTGTAGCTACCTATTATTTTAAAGAAAGTGTAAACAAGAGTTTTATCAGGGTACGAAATGCAGTGGCTGCATTAAATGCATTTGTGCAAGAACATATCACCGGAATGCAAGTGGTACAAGCTTTTGCAGCGGAAGATCGTGAGTTTAATAAGTTCAGTAAAATCAATACGGAACATCGAAATGCCAATATCAATGCCATATTTGCCTATTCTGTTTTCTTTCCAGTTGTTGAGGTAGTATTGGCAGTTAGTACAGGATTGCTGGTTTGGTGGATTGCAGGAAAGACATTGGATGCTGGATTGTTGGTGGCATTTATTTTATACTTGAATCAGATTTTTAGACCGCTCAGGGTTATTGCAGATAAGTTTAATGTACTTCAAATGGGTATGATTGCTGCAGAGAGGGTATTTGTTGTGTTAGATAATCCAGACTTTTCTCCCATTTCAGACCGGGATGCGTATCAACCAGAATCGATGAAAGGAGCCATAGCTTTTGAAAAGGTTTGGTTTGCATATACAGATAACAATTATGTTTTAAGAGACATCAATTTTACAGTGGAGGCGGGCGAAACTGTAGCATTAGTAGGCCATACGGGAAGTGGGAAGACGAGTATTATAAGCCTTTTAAATAAATTATATCATATTCAAAAAGGGGCCATCTTAGTTGATGGCGTAAATATCAACAATTATAATACGGATGCTTTGCGTAATGGGATTGGAGTGGTTTTGCAGGATGTGTTTTTATTTAGTGGTTCTATATTAGATAATATCACATTAAGAAATGCAGAAATTAAGCGTGAGCAGGTAATTGAGGCGGCAAAGATGATTGGGGTGCATGATTTTATTATGCAGTTGCCCAATGGCTATGATTACCATGTGATGGAAAGAGGTAATACCTTAAGCCTTGGCCAGCGCCAGATATTGTCTTTTATTAGGGCGTTATTGTATAATCCCGCTATCTTAATATTAGATGAAGCCACATCATCTATCGATACCGAGAGTGAATTGATGATTGAAAAAGCTACAGACACTTTGATTTCTGGAAGAACTTCCATTATTATTGCCCACCGATTGTCGACCATTCGAAAAGCAGATAAAATATTGGTTTTAGACAAAGGGGAGCTCAAAGAAGTGGGAAATCATGAAAGTTTATTGGCTTTGGGTGGCCTTTATGCCAAACTTCACGAGATGCAATTTGAAAAGAAAACACCTATTTCTGCTTAGAAAACAGAGGTTTGGGGCTAATACTCCTCTAAAGAGTTCTTCTTGCAATATTTTCTGCCATTTTGCTTCGAGTTTTCGAGGCCTTACCCCTATCTTTGCCGCAAATTTCGAGACAGGTATGGCCCGTAGAAGCGTAAAATCTTTATTGATAGTGATGTTTAGCGTATTTAGTATGCTATTTGTCACTGCAATTCATGCAGAAAATGCGCCCGAAAAAGTGGCTGCTGAAACCGAACAAACTGGAAAAGAGAAGAAAGAAGGTTCGTTTGATCCTGCTGAACTAATTATGGAGCATATTTTGGATGCTCATGAATTCCATTTTTTTTCTATTGGTGAAACTGATTTCGCCATTCTTTTACCTGTAATTGTATATTCTAAAGAAAGAGGGATTGCGGTATTCTCATATGGCAATTTACACCATGGTGCAGTTTACAATGGATACAAAAGTGAAGAAGGAAAGATCGTAGCAGTGAACGAAGCTGGTATAGCGGAAGAGGCTATTAAATTATACGATTTTAGCTTAACCCGTAATGTGGTTCAGATGATATTGGCTTTGTTTTTACTTTCTGTAATCATGATTAATGTAGCTAATAAATACAAAAAAGGTGGTGCGAGAACTGCTCCATCTGGTTTTCAAAATGCCATTGAACCTGTGATAACTTTTGTAAGGGATGATGTGGCAAAGCCAAATCTTGGTGCAGCTTATGAGAAATACATGCCTTATTTATTAACTGTATTTTTCTTTATTCTAATTAATAACTTGATTGGATTAATTCCAGGAACAGCAAATGTTACAGGTAATATTGCTTTTACGGTAGTGTTAGGTGTGATTAGTTTCTTTGTAATCTTATTCAGTACCAACCGTCATTTTTGGGCACATATTTTTAATCCACCTGTACCGGGTTTTGTAAAACCTATTTTGGTGCCCGTTGAGTTCTTAGGAATTTTCACAAAACCATTTGCATTGATTGTCCGTCTTTTTGCCAACATGGTAGCAGGGCACATTATCATTACTTGCTTTGTTATGCTGATTTTTATTTTCGGTGCAATGAGCACAGCAGCAGGTTGGGGTTTTGCTCCAATTTCTATTGCTTTCACAGTATTTATTTATTTCATTGAAATATTGGTTGCGTTTATTCAAGCATTCATCTTTACCAACTTAACCGCAGTGTTTATTGGTCAGTCTAGAGAAGGTGCTCATGAAGAAGCACACCACTAATCTTTTTTTTCATAAACAAAAACAAACAGTATGTCTGCAATTATCAATTTGTTGGATGTTAGTTTAAGCCACTTAGGTGGTGCTATTGGTGCAGGTTTAGCTGCAATCGGTGCTGGTATCGGTATCGGTCAGATCGGTAAAGGTGCTGTAGAAAGCATCGCTCGTCAACCAGAAGCGTCTAACGACATCCGTGCTAACATGATCCTGACAGCTGCGTTCGTAGAGGGTGTTGCCCTTTTCGCAGTTATCGCTGGTATCTTGGCTGTATTAAAGTAAGCCTAGTAGCACAAACTTTTCACTGCATTCAAAGCAAAGGGCAATGAATGCAGTGATCTTTTAGAAAACAGAATCTAACCTTCAAATAGAGAGTATGCAATTGTTATTACCCGGTTTGGGATTATTGGTTTGGACGCTTGTAGCATTCCTGATCGTTTTTTTCATTTTAAAAAAATTCGCTTGGCTACCTATATTAGCAACCCTTAAAGAAAGAGAAACTGGTATTGCCGATGCGATTACTTCTGCAGATAAGATCAAAGCAGAAATGGCAGCATTAAAAAACGAGAATGAGGCTTTGATGGTTCAAGCACGTGAAGAAAGGGCTGTAATGATTAAAGAAGCAAAAGAAACTTCTACCAAGATGTTGTCTGATGCAAAAGAAAAAGCAAGACTAGAATACGATCGTATTGTATCTGACGCTCAGTCTGCCATTCTGCAACAAAAAAATGCAGCTTTAACAGAAGTGAAAAACCAAGTTGGTTCATTGGTTGTTGAAGTGGCCGAAAAAGTATTGCGTAGAGAATTGGCTAATAAAGCTGAGCAAGAAGCATATATCAAAGGATTAGCTGAAGTAGTAAAACTGAATTAAGATGCCCAATCCACGTTTAGCAGGCAGATACGCAAAAAGTTTGATTGATCTTTCTATCGAGAAGGGTCAGTTAGAAGTAGTATATGCTGACATGAAATACCTGCAAGAACTGTGCAAGCTGAGCAAAGAGTTTGTAACATTAATGCGCAGTCCGATTGTTCGCAATGATCAAAAAAGTGTCATTTTATTGGCATTAACAAAAGGAAAGATTAGCGATATCACTGCAGCTTTTAATAACCTATTGGTTAGAAAAGGTAGAGAAGGTGATTTGCCCGAAATAGCTGTAGCATTTGTAGAACAGTATAATAGCATGAAGGGAATTCATGTGGTTAAATTAGCTACAGCCACTGAATTAACTTCCGAATTAAAAACTGCCATTGAATCAAAGGTTAGTAAGGCACAAGGCTTTCCAACAATAGAGTTAGAATCAATTGTGGATGAAAAACTAATTGGTGGTTTTGTCTTGGAATTCGATAATAAATTGGTGGATGCAAGTATTTTGAATGATTTAAAAGTAATCAAACAACAGTTCCTGCAGAATCATTTCGTAGAAAAGATCTAATAATAATACAAATCAATAACGATAATTTTTAAAAGTAGATAATCATGGTTGACATTAAGCCCGATGAAATATCCGCGATCCTCAGACAACAGTTAAGCAACTTCAACGTAAGTGCAGATCTGGAAGAAGTAGGTACCGTATTACAGGTTGGAGATGGTATTGCCCGTGTGTATGGCCTTAACGGTGTGCGCAGTGGCGAACTGGTAGTGTTTGAAAATGGCGTAAAAGCTATTGCATTGAACTTGGAAGAAGACAATGTGGGTGTGGTATTGATGGGAGAGAGTGGAGACATCAAAGAAGGTGCTAAAGTAAAAAGAACCGGACAAATCGCATCTATTAAAGTAGGTGAAGGATTGGTAGGACGTGTGATTAATACTTTGGGAGAACCTATTGATGGTAAGGGCCCTATCGCTGGTGAATTATATGAAATGCCATTGGAGCGTAAGGCCCCGGGTGTTATTTTTCGTGAGCCAGTTAAAGAACCATTACAAACTGGTATCAAAGCAATTGATGCGATGATTCCCATTGGTCGTGGACAACGTGAGTTGGTGATCGGAGATCGTCAAACTGGTAAAACGGCCATCTGTGTGGATACCATCATCAATCAAAAAGAATTTTTTGATGCAGGTCTGCCTGTTTATTGTATTTATGTAGCGATCGGACAAAAAGCATCTACTGTGGCAGGTGTGATGAAAACTTTAACTGATGCTGGTGCGATGGCTTACACAACTATTGTGTGTGCCTCTGCATCTGATCCGGCTCCATTGCAGTTCTATGCGCCATTTGCTGGTGCGGCTATTGGTGAGTTCTTCCGTGATACTGGTAGACCAGCATTGATTGTATTTGATGACTTGAGCAAACAAGCGGTTGCTTATCGTGAAGTTTCTTTGTTGTTAAGAAGACCTCCAGGACGTGAAGCATATCCCGGCGATGTATTCTATTTGCATAGTCGTTTATTAGAAAGAGCTGCAAAAGTAATCGCTAATGATGATGTAGCTAAGAACATGAACGATTTGCCAGAGTCTATCAGACATTTGGTAAAAGGTGGTGGATCTTTAACTGCATTACCTATTATTGAAACACAAGCGGGCGACGTATCTGCCTATATTCCAACCAACGTAATTTCTATTACCGATGGTCAGATCTTCTTAGAAGGTAACTTGTTTAACGCAGGTATCCGTCCGGCAATCAACGTAGGTATTTCGGTTAGCCGTGTGGGTGGTAACGCTCAGATCAAATCGATGAAGAAAGTAGCAGGTACCTTAAAATTGGATCAGGCTCTTTACCGTGAGTTGGAAGCCTTCTCAAAATTTGGGGGCGACTTGGATGCAGCTACTAAGTCTGTAATCGATAAAGGTGCTCGTAACGTGGAGATCTTGAAGCAGTTGCAATATTCACCAATGACCGTTGAAAATCAGGTAGCCATTATATATTTGGGTACACAAGGTTTATTACGTGAAGTGGCAGTGAAAAATGTGAAGGAGTTTGAAGCTCATTTCTTAACTGAAATGGCCAACAAATTACCAGATGTATTGGCAGAATTTAAGAAAGGACAGTTAAATGATGCTAGTTTAGCTAAATTAACAGACCTGGCTAAATCGATTATGCCTCAGTACAAATAGTCAATTATTAACTATTGATATAGACGGCTCCGAGAAATCGGGGCCGTTTTTATTTAAATTCTTTATAATTTATTTGGTTTATAAAATAAACTACTTTACGTTTGTGATGAATTAATCGAAAACATGAAATATTTAGTCATACTGCTAGGTTCCTTTTTACTGATCTTAACTGGAACAGCACAAACAAAAATCAGCGGAACTGTAAGGGACATGAAAAGCCATATTATAGCTGGTGCAAGTATTCAGATCAAGGGTTCTTACGATGGTGGGGTAAGTGATTCAATTAGTCATTTTACCTTCAAAAGCTTTGAAAAAGGAACTCAAACAATCGTGGTGAGTAATATCGGTTTTAAAACTGTGGAACAGGTAATTGAGTTAAAAGGAGAACCCATTGATATCAATTTTGCCTTAAAAGAAGAAATAAGTGAATTGAAGGCAGTAGTTGTTACAGCGGGAAGTTTTGAAGCCGGGGATAAGAAAAGGGCTTCCACTGTTTTAAATACCTTGGATGTACTAACTACAGGAGGTGCTAACGCTGATATTACTGCTGTTTTAAAAACATTACCCGGAGCACAACAAGTGGGTGATCAGGAAGGATTGTTTGTTCGGGGTGGTGCTGGTTATGAAGCCAAGCAATTTATAGACGGCACATTGGTGAACAACCCCTATTATAGCAGTGTTCCTGATATCGCGCAGCGCGGAAGATTTTCTCCAAATCTTTTTAAAGGAACTGTTTTTAGCACAGGTGGATATTCTGCATTATATGGTCAGGCACTTTCTTCTGCCGTAATTTTAGAGTCAATTGATATGCCAGATAATTCTCAAATCAATGCATCCATTAGCACGGTGTTCTTAGGTGCAGGTTTGCAGGAATTGGCCAAGAACAAAAAATCTTCCTGGGGTTTTAATTATGGCTATACCAATGTATGGCCCTATTTCCAAATTGTAAAACAAGGGGTTGATTATGTTAAGATCCCGGAATTTCATTCTGCAGATGCAAACTTTCGTGTGAAAACAAAATCAGGGGGCATCATTAAATATTATACCACTTTTAGTCATAATCAATTAGGCCTTCGCCGTCCAGATATCGATAGCCTGTTGTTGAAAGACGCATTTGGTTTAACTAACTACAACTGGTATAACAATTTAAGTTGGAGAGAAAATTTAGGTAAGGGCTGGAAATTGAACCTGGGTTTGGGTTATAGCACGGATCATAATGATATTCATCAAACTATACAGAACCAACAAAACCAAAAACTTGTTACGGGCCTGCCTTATATTGACAGTAAAAATTTTGTATTAGAAAATAAATCAGAATTATCTCAGGTTAAATTAGTTTTCGACAAAAGACTTACAGGAATTAGTGTAGTACGTTTTGGTTCAGAATTTATGTATGCCTACCAAAAATATAATTATAATGGAACAAACACAATATTAAAAGATAATTTCCTTGCATCATTTGCAGAAGCAGACTTGTATATTACCAATGCACTTGCATTAAAAACAGGAATACGATTGGAGCAATCATCATTATTAAATAAAATGAATCTTGCTCCTAGAATATCACTTGCCTATAAACTGGGAAATGGGGCGCAAATGTCGATGGCTTATGGCGATTTTTTTCAGAAACCAGAAAACATGCAATTGATGTACACCACAAATTTGGGGTATACAAAAGCAACGCACTATATCGTGAACTATATGAAAGTTACCACCCTTCAAACATTTAGGGTAGAAGCTTATTTTAAAAAATACACAGATCTTGTAAAAACATTTCCAATATATAATAATGTGGGAACGGGTGATGCAAAAGGGATTGAGCTTTTTTGGAGAGATAAAAAAACATTCAAGGGTATGGATTACTGGATTAGTTATTCTTACCTAGATACCAAAAGAGATTACTTAAATTATCCGCAACCCTTACAACCCAATTTTGCAGCCAACCATACTGCTAGCCTTGTGTTGAAAAAGTTTTATAACAAAATCAATACAGGATTCAACTTTACATATACTTATGCAACCGGAAGACCATACTATAATATTAAATACAATACTGGCGGTTCGAAATATGAAATCGCAGATCAGGGCAAAACTATCGATTATCATAACCTCGGCTTTAGCATGAATTACCTTACCAAAATATTTAAATCCTATGCAGTTGTTGTTGCTTCTATTACCAATGTATTGGGAAGTAAACAAGTTTTTGGATACAACTATTCTAATAATGGATTTTACAAAGAAGCCATCACTCCTGTTGCACCAAGGTTCTTTTTCATAGGTTGCTTTTTAAGCTGGGGTGTTGATAGAAGACAGGATGCGATTAATAATAATCTTTAAAAAAGGAAAAAGAAGAGATTAGAGTGAGGAGTGAGGAGTGGGGAGTGAGGAGTGAGGAGTGAGGAGTGAGGAGTGAGGAGTGAGGAGTGAGGAGTGAGGAGTGAGGAGTGAGGAGTGAGGAG
>JANYEA010000049.1 GCA_025363385.1 Bacteroidota bacterium
TTTTAAACAAAGCAAAGCCCACACAGGTTCCGGGATTCTTTACCTACGAAAAAAATGCAGATGGGTTTAGTTTTTTTTACGAAAAAGAAATTAAGGATAATGATTCTACCAAGGGGTATTTGTTTGTGATCATCAATTCAAAGCGCTATAAAAGCGAGGCATTATATCTTGAACTGTTTAATCATTCACAGGATTTATCAACCGATTTAAACAGCAACTATGCATATGCTGTATACAGTGGAGGTAAGCTGATCAATCATATCAATAATTATAATTTTCCTTCTTCCTTAGATGCTAATAGGTTCCCGGGATTTGAATATACCTTTAAACAAGTAGGAGAGTTTAATGAACTCTGGTACAATAGTGGAACTGGTAAACTCGTAATGGTGGTGAAAAGAAGTGCCTGGCTAATTGAATCAGTTACCCTTTTTGCCTATTTATTTGTTTCTTTCCTGATCGTTATTTTTGTATTTCAAGGGGGTAGTTATTTACTCACACATCGCTTTCAATTAAAAGGACTAAGATCTGCTTTTCGATTTAATATCCGCACACAAATTCAAGCTACCATTATATTCTTAAGTGTGTTTTCCTTTATTGTAATTGCCATCGCAACCATATCTTTTTTTATTATCAGGTACAACCGTAACAATGAAGAACGTTTGTCGAAATCGATACAAGTCATGGCCAATGAGATTGATGGCCGGATCCGCTCGCAATTGGTATTCGATGATGTGCTTACGGTTAACAATATGGGCTCGATAGACAATTTGGAAAAAAAGATCTCCGAAATTTCTGACTCACACAATGTTGACATTAACTTTTATGATACCAATGGGAGTTTAAAAATTTCTACACAGCCTTATATTTATAATAAGCATTTGGTAAGCGACAAGATCAATCCCCTCGCTTACTTTGAATTACACGGAAATAATAGCATCCGCTTTTTTCAAAACGAACAAATAGGTGGTTTTTCTTATTTAAGTATCTACGTGCCACTCACAAGTGAAAATGGATCAGTATATGCTTATTTAAATATTCCATACCTCAATTCACAGTCGGAGCTTTCGCAAGAAATCTCAGGATTCTTAGCTACCCTGATTAATTTAAATGCGTTTATTTTCTTAGTAGCTGGTGGAATCGCATTCTTTTTAACCAATAGAATTACGAATAGCTTTAGTTTGATTGGTCAGAAAATGCAACAGGTTAATCTGGGAAAAGTAAATGAAGAAATTGTTTGGTCGAGAAACGACGAGATTGGCATCCTGGTTACTGAATACAATAAAATGGTGAATAAACTGGAGTCCAGCGCAATGGCTTTGGCAAAAAGCGAGCGGGAGGGGGCCTGGAGAGAAATGGCTAGGCAAGTAGCGCACGAAATCAAGAATCCTTTAACACCCATGAAGTTGAGCATTCAATACCTGCAGAAAGCCATTGAAGCGGGTTCGCCGAATATTAAAGAACTGTCTCAGAAAATGGCGGTTACGCTTATTGAACAAATTGAACAGCTCACAAAAATTGCAGGCGATTTTTCTCAATTTGCCAATATCGGAAATACTAAGAACGAGCGCTTTGATATTAATGAAGTGATCCTTTCATTGGTGGGATTATATAAAGCCTATCCAAATGTTAGTATAGAGGCATTGGGTTTAACTGAGCCTGCATTTATTTATTCCGATAAATTACAATTCAATCGGTTGCTCACGAATTTAATAAAGAATGCAGTGGAGGCCGGTGAGAATGGAACTAATCAGGTTTCTATTCAGGTAAGTGCTCATAAAGAACAGGCTGCCGTTTTAATTGAAGTAAAAGATCATTCTGGTGGAATACCTGAATCTCTTACCGATGAATTATTCAAACCCAATTTCACCACCAAGACTTCGGGTACAGGTTTAGGTCTGGCAATCTGCAAGGGCATTGTTGAAAAAGCAAATGGATCCATCTGGTTTGAAACTAAACCGGGTGAAGGCACGAGTTTTTTTATACAACTACCCCTTGCACCTTAATTTCGTTTCTGATGTTGTTCCATGATGAATTCTTCGAAATCGGTCAATGAATTACTACTGAGGTTTTGATATTTAGTTAATCCTGCTTTCTGGGCCACAAGTACCCCGTATTTGCAATCGTTAAAACCTTCAATGGAATGGGCATCTGGATTAATTGAGATCAGTGCTCCTTTATCAGTGGCTTCTTTGATCCATCTCCAATCTATATCCAATCTTCTGGGATGGGCATTTAGTTCAATCACTACATTATTGGCCACACAGGCATCTATAATTTTATGATGGTCAACCGGATAGCCGTTACGACTAAGCAGTAATCGGCCCGTCATATGTCCTAAAATGGAAGTAAAAGGGTTCTCAATGGCATTCAACAGGCGCATCATGGCTTTTTCTTCCGTCATCTTTAGATTCGAGTGGATGCTCGAAATTACCAGGTCGAACTGTGCTAAAACATCATCGCTATAGTCTAAACTACCATCGTTTAAAATATCACTTTCTATACTTTTAAATATTCGGAATGGCTGTAATTTTTTATTGAGTTCTTCTATTTGTTGGTGTTGAGCAACAATGCGTTCCTCTCTTAATCCATTGGCATAAAAAGCAGATTGTGAGTGATCGCTGATGACTAAATATTCATATCCTTTTTCTTTAGCAGCTTTTGCCATGGCTTCTAAAGTTTCTGCTCCATCACTCCAGTTACTATGACTATGAATGATTGCTTTGATATCATTTACTTGAATAGAAGGTTTTATTTTTTTCTGAATGGCGTCTTGGATGATAGATGCATTTTCGCGTTCACAAACCGGTATGAAAGGAATGTTTTTTGATTCAAAAATGGCTTTGTCTGACCCGAAGTCTTCTAATTCACTCCAATCTGTTTGCACTTTCCATGCATTTAAAAATGTTTCACTACAAGAATGTTCAAACACACAATTGTTGAATTGTACATCATTTGTTTTTATAAAACGGATAGGCAATTTTATACTGCTTTCAACAAGCAAATTTGAGTCGGAAATTATTTTTGTTACTAAGCCTTGAAGGGTAAAAAAATCTTCCAAAATAGCGATTGGGGAAGTGGTAATCCAGCATAGTTCACTGATAATTTCGGTTTGCAAGGCAAAAGAACCCGCTATGGAAAAGCGAAAATCGGGGAATTGGTTTACTAAATTTTCCTGAATATTTTGTACAAAGACTTCTACTTGCTGATACAAAAAACTACCTTGGCTACCTAAATAAAAACTGATAGCTTCTCTAATATTTTGCTGCGATTTTTCTCCGAACCCTTTAAAGTTGGCAAGTCTGTTTTCTTCACAAGCATACAATAATTCACCAATCGTTTCTATTTCTAACTCCTTCCAGATGGTGGCAATTTTTTTGGGTCCGATGCCTTTGATCTGCATCATGGTTAAGATTCCTTCTGGCGTTTTTTGTATGTATTCTTGTAGAATAGAAAAGCTGCCAGTTTGAATTTGTTCAATTACATTTTTGCCAATACTTGCGCCGATTCCTCGTACAGATTGAATTTGGTCGAGTGGTAATTCGCTAAGTTGCAAGGGAAGCTTTTCTATCGTGAAAGCCGCAGCAGCATAGGATTTGGCCTTAAAGCTATTATCTCCATGAATATCCATCAACTTACTAAGTATCGAAAAGTTGTCTGCAATTGTATCGTTATTCATGAAATAAAAATAATGCTTAAGATTTTAAAATCTGGAACAAAAAAAAGCCTCAGGAAAAATCCTGAGGCCTGAACTATTTCTGTAAGAAATGATTATTTCTTAGCAGCTTTTTTAGCAGCTTTTTTAGCAGCTTTTTTAGGAGCAGCCTTTTTAACAGCTTTTTTAGCTACAGCTTTTTTAGGAGCAGCTTTTTTAACGGCTTTTTTAGGAGCGGCTTTTTTAACAGCTTTCTTAGCTACAGCTTTTTTAGGAGCAGCTTTTTTTACAGCTTTTTTAGGAG
>JANYEA010000054.1 GCA_025363385.1 Bacteroidota bacterium
GGCACCATCTATTCCATTCGCTCCAGTTGCGCCAGTTGCTCCATTTAATCCTGTGGCTCCGGTTGCGCCTGTGGCTCCGTTTGTTCCATTAGTTCCTGTGGCACCAGTTGCGCCTGTGACACCATCTATTCCATTCGTTCCAGTTGCGCCGGTTGCCCCATTTAATCCTGTGGCTCCGGTTGCACCTGTAGCTCCGTTTAATCCATTTGTTCCTGTGGCTCCAGTGGCGCCTGTGACACCATCTATTCCATTCGTTCCAGTTGCGCCGGTTGCACCATTTAATCCTGTGGCTCCGGTTGAACCTGTGGCTCCGTTTAATCCATTTGTTCCTGTGGCACCAGTTGCTCCTGTGGCACCATCTATTCCATTCAATCCAGTTGCACCTGTTGCTCCATTTAATCCTGTTGCTCCGGTTGCACCTGTGGCTCCATCTAATCCTGTAGCACCAGTTACACCAGTTGCTCCAGTTGCACTTGCTGTTCCATCTTTACCTGCAGCACCAGTGGCTCCGGTGGCGCCTGTTGTTCCATTTGATCCAGTTGCTCCCGTAACACCATCTATTCCACTCACTCCAGTAGCTCCAGTTGCGCCTGATATTCCATTGGCACCTGTAGCACCTGTAGCTCCATTTAATCCATTTGATCCTGTAGCTCCAGTTATTCCATTCAACCCAGTTGCACCTGTGGCTCCAGTAGCACCAGTAGCACTTGCTGTTCCATCTTTTCCCGCAGCACCCGTGGCTCCGGTTACACCTATGGCACCCGTTGCTCCGGTAACTCCATCTATTCCACTAACGCCAGTAGCTCCAGTTGCGCCTGTAATTCCTGTAGCGCCTGTTGCACCATTTAATCCATTTGATCCTGTGGCTCCAGTAGCTCCAGTTATACCTGTTGCACCTGTGGCACCAGTAGCGCCGGTAGCACTTGCTGTTCCATCTTTACCCGCAGCACCTGTGGCTCCGGTAGCTCCTGTGGCTCCATCTAATCCTGTTGCTCCAGTAGCGCCAGTGGCTCCAGTGTTGCTTGCTAATCCATCTTTTCCAGCAGCTCCGGTAGCACCTGTAGCACCCGTAATACCATTTAAACCTGTAGCTCCTGTTGTTCCATTTAAACCATTTAATCCTGTCGCTCCAGTTGCACCTGTGGCACCAGTAGCGCCGGTAGCACTTGCTGTTCCATCCTTACCTGCTGCACCTGTGGCTCCGGTAGCACCAGTAGCACCCGTAATACCATTTATTCCATTTGAACCTGTGGCGCCTGTTGTTCCATTTAAACCATTTAATCCTGTCGCTCCAGTTGCACCTGTGGCTCCGGTTGCGCCAGTAGCACTTGCAGTTCCATCTTTTCCGGCAGCACCAGTGGCTCCTGTGGCTCCATCTAATCCTGTTGCACCTGTAGCACCAGTGGCTCCAGTGTTGCTTGCTAATCCATCTTTTCCAGCAGCTCCGGTAGCACCAGTAGCACCCGTAATACCATTTATTCCATTGGCACCTGTGGCACCAATTGTTCCATTTAATCCTGTCGCTCCAGTTGCGCCTGTGGCACTTGCTGTTCCATCTTTTCCGGCAGCACCTGTGGCACCTGTAGCTCCATCCAATCCTGTAGCACCGGTAGCGCCAGTGGCTCCAGTGTTGCTTGCTATTCCATCTTTACCCGCAGCTCCAGTGGCACCTGTAGCGCCGGTAATTCCATTTATTCCATTAGAACCTGTGGCTCCTGTTGTTCCATTTAATCCTGTCGCTCCAGTTGCTCCAGTTGTTCCATCTATTCCATTTGCTCCAGTGGCTCCTGTTGTTCCAGTAGCTCCGGTTGCACCAGTGACTCCATTTAATCCGTTTGATCCTGTGGCTCCAGTTGCGCCAGATGCTCCTGTTAATCCTGTAGCACCTGTTGCTCCATTTAATCCGTTTAATCCAGTAGCTCCGGTAGCACCATCTAATCCTGTTGCTCCTGTTGCTCCTGTTGCTCCTGTGGCACCAGTGGCTCCAATCGCACTTGCAGTTCCATCTTTGCCTGGAGCACCAGTGGCACCTGTAGCGCCAGTTGCACCTACAGCCCCATCTAATCCATTTGCACCAGTAGCACCATTTAATCCATTGATACCTGCAGCTCCAGTGGCCCCAGTTGCACCTACTGTTCCATTAGTTCCTGGCAATCCAGGTAAACCCTGTATTCCCTGTGCACCTTGTATACCAGCTGCACCTGCTGCACCTGTGGCTCCTTGCGGACCAGGCGTTAAAGCAATTTTTGAAATGGCATCTGCCAATTCCTGTTTCGTTGCATAGGGCAACAACATCGATGCAGTATCTGAAATATTTAATTTTGATCCTAATAAAGAAGTAAGCGTACTATTAATAGTGAAAGTAGCTATCGTAGCAGTTTTGGATGCCAGCTGATATGGCGTTACATAACCCGTAATACTATCTGCCACATTTACTTTTCCTGCAAGCAACGCTTTATACACATTAGGATCGAATGTGCCCCCCACTCTTGCATATCCCGATAACATTTTTGCGGTATCAGAAATATTTAATTTATTGTCCAAACCCGGAACACTATTGGCATATAATGCATAAGGAACAGTACCAAATTGTGTGGTTCCTAAATCAATCCATACCCGATTATTATTGGTAACTCCACTGTTACTATTATTTAATGCAATCTGTATATTTAAAAAATAAGGTCCACTCGCCCAATCCACAGTCTGTAAATCATTTGCAGTTCCACTGATTCTTTTACCCTGTCCAATCAACACCGCAAAAACACCCGTTGGATCTGTTGTAACAGAAAATTCCTCTACCAACATTTTACTACCTGTTGGCGTATTCTTAATAATTGTTGTTTGTACAAAAATGGGGGTACTCTTAATTGGATTGGCGAAATGATCTCTGGCTAGGGCCTGAAAATTGATCCCATTTCTGGAAAGCTGCGCATGTAACATGCTGCTGCTTCCAAAAATTGCCACTATCAGGAAGCAACAGATGAAAAAATATTTGCCAAATCTCATTTTATCCAGTTAGGGTATGGAATAATAGTGACCTTATTTAACGTTATTGTCAGCACAATTATTATAAATTTCTCATCTAATCGAGACTATATAATACAGTCCCGTCCTAGCATAAAAATTTGGCAATGATATACATTTTTACACCAAATATTTGGAAATGTAAAATAATGAGCATATATTTACACCACAAACGAAGTATATGTTCCCCGAATTTAAGAGCATTTTTGATTTACTCAAAGAATTTCCTACCGAACAATCTTGTATAGATCATTTAGAAAGATTGAGTTGGAACGGTGAGCCAGTATCGCCCTTTGACCCAATATCTAAGGTTTACAAATGTTCCGGTAACAAATACAAGTGTAAGAACACAGGTAAATACTTCAATGTTCGTACAGGTTCTATCTTCGACAATACCAAAATACCATTACAGAAATGGTTCTTAGCCTTGTACGTGTTTTCTTCCCATAAAAAGGGTATTTCTTCTCACCAGTTAGCAAAGGATATTTCAGTAACTCAAAAATCAGCATGGTTTTTACTTCACCGTTTGCGCTATGCTTTTGACCATCCTAATTTTCAAAACACATTGGGGAATATTGTAGAAATTGACGAATCATTTTTGGGTGGCAAAGCAAAGAATAAGCACACTAACAAAAAGAAAAAAGATCCAGTTACAGGCGGTACTTTGCATGAGCAACAGCCAGTTTTAGGAATGAAAGAAAGGAACGGAAATATAGTCGCAATCGTTGTTCCAAACAGGAATAAGGAAACAATTCTACCCCTTATCCGTAATGTAGTGGAACAGGATAGCGTAATAATGACCGATGAATATACCGCTTATAAGGATTTAAAGAACGATTACAGCCACTTCACAGTTAATCACAGCGCAAAGGAGTATGTAAACTACATGGCTCATACTAACGGGATAGAGAACTTTTGGAGCCATCTTAAAAGAGGCATTGACGGTATATACCATTGGTGCAGCAAAGAACATTTACAAAGCTATGTTGACGAATTTACACTACGGTTTAATACCCGTGATTATAATACGCAAGGTCGATTTGATTTAATACTTTCGGCTGTGGCAAGCAAGAGGTTAACTTACAAAGATTTAATAAAGTAATATGATAGATTTATCAAGGCAGGGTGCTTTTTTATTCTATAACGGAAGTGATGGGAAAATTAATGCACAAGTTATATTAGGGGAAGAAACCGTTTGGATGAGCCAAAAAGGAATGGCAGATGTATTTGGAGTACAGCGTCCTGCTATAACTAAGCATCTTCAAAATATCTTTCAAGAAGAAGAATTATCCGAAGATTCAGTTAGTTCCATTTTGGAACATACTGCGGACGATGGTAAAACATATAAGACGGCTTTTTATAATCTTGATGCAATCATTGCGGTTGGATATAGGGTTAGTTCATATAAGGCAACCCAATTTAGGATATGGGCTAATAAAATCACCAAAGAGTATTTAGTCAAAGGGTTTGTATTGGATGATGAAAGACTAAAACAGGGGAACAGGCTATTCGGGAAGGATTACTTTAAGGAATTATTAGAACGCATTAGAGAGATTAGAGCATCCGAAAGAATGTTCTATGAGAAAATAACCGATTTATATGCAACGGCTGTTGACTACAACAAAAACGACCCCACAACGCATAAGTTTTTTGCAAAAGTTCAAAACAAATTAGAATTTGCTATTGTAGGTAAAACATCCGCTGAAATTATTAAATCAAGAGCCGATTCTACTCTTCCACACATGGGATTAAAAACATGGAAGAACTCTGGTAAAGAGGGTAAGGTTCAAAAAACGGATGTTACAGTAGCGAAGAATTATTTACAAGAGGAAGAATTAAGAAAACTAAATACGCTTGTGAATATGTATTTGGACTATGCGGAATTACAAGTAGAGAGAAACAGATTAATGAGTATGGAAGATTGGTCTAATCGACTTGATGCCTTTTTGAAATTTAATGAGTATGAAGTTTTAGATAATGCCGGCAAAGTTCGCAAGGACGTAGCAGATAATTACGCTGAAAGCGAGTATATAAAATATAGAGTTGTTCAGGATAGGGATTATAAATCTGATTTCAACAAAATAATTGAGCAAATAAAAGTATCAAATACAATTCCGACTGAAATAGAAATAACACAGCAAAAAGAAATTGTTAAAACGTTTGATAAAACTTTGGAAGCATTGTTAAAAGTTCCACCACCTAAAAAAGATAAAAAATAAACTGACTATAATGGCAAATGAAAGAAAAACAGAACGTATAGTTAGATCCCATTTTGAAAAATATACTGATATTATTCACATTGAAGAGCAAATATCAGATAACCCCAAAATTGAAAAACTATTAAAGCTTGCATCAAAGAAAGGAACAGGAAAAGGGTTCCCAGAGTTTATCATAACCTTTAAAAAGTATTCAGAACTAATTATTGTAATTGAATGCAAGGCGGATATTAGAAAACATGAAAGCCAGAACCGAGATAAATATTCTGAATTTGCTGTTGATGGAGCTTTACTATATGCCTCTTACCTTTCAAAAGAATATGATGTAATAGCCATTGCGGTTAGTGGTACTAAAGAATCAAATTTATCCATTTCTCACTTTTTACATCTAAAAGAATTAAAAACAAGTACGCCAATTTTCTCAAATTCTTTGTTAAGTGCAGAAAGCTATTTGGATAAATATCAAACAAGTGATGAAAAATTTAGGCAAGATTATGATACCCTAATTGATTATTCTAAAAGTCTAAATGATGAATTGGAATCAAAAAAAGTAAAAGAATCTCAAAGAAGTCTGCTAATAAGTGGCGCAATGATTGCTTTGGATAATAAAGTTTTTAAAAAATCATATAAACTTCATGAAACACCAAAGGATTTAGCGGATAGTTTGGTAGAAACAGTTTGTACGGAACTGAAAAATGCAAACATCCAACAAGGTAAATTAGAGAATTTACGAATTGCATACTCTTTCATAAAAACACACGCTTCCCTATCTGTGGAACCAGATGTTCTTCTTAATATTATTGATGGTATAGAAAACAAAATAAAAAAGTTTGTACGAACACATAAATATTATGATGTTCTTTCTGAATTTTATGTAGAATTTTTAAGAAAATCAAATAGCGATAAGGGGTTAGGAATTGTACTTACTCCGCACCATATAACCAAGCTGTTTAATGTTCTGGCTGGAACTAATAAGGATAGTGTTGTTTTTGATAACTGCACAGGTACAAGTGGTTTTTTAATTAGTGCAATGAATGAAATGATTAGGGATGCTGATAACGACAGAGCATATATAAAATCAATTAAAGAAAAGCAGCTTGTTGGTATAGAATATCAGGATGATATATTTGCTCTTGCTTGTTCTAATATGTTCATTCATCAGGATGGGAAAACTAATATTATTAATGGCGATTGCTTTAAGGAAGAAAACATAAAAAAAGCGAAATCATTTCATCCAAACATTGGTTTTTTGAACCCTCCTTATAGCACGAAAAAGAAAAAGATAGAAGAATGGCTTTTTGTAATAAACAACTTGGAATGTCTGAGGCAAGGAGGAATTTGTGTTGCTATTATCCCAATGAGTTGCGTTTTGGCTCAAAAGGGAGTTAAATTAGAATTAAAGAAGAAGTTGCTAAAGCACCATACTTTGGAGGCTGTATTTTCGATGCCAGATGAGCTGTTCTTTAATTCTAACGTTGGCGTAGTGACTGCCATAGTAGTATTCACAGCACACAAACCACACCCAATCAATAAAGAAACTTATTTGGGGTATTGGAAAGATGATGGGTTAGTAAAAAGAAAAACCAAGGGACGATCCGATGTTCTAAAAAAGTGGGATGATATTCAGGCAAAATGGATATCAAGTTACTTCAATCGAAAATCTATACCTGGATTAAGTGTTACTAAAGTATTAACGGCTAAAGACGAGTGGTGTGCGGAGGCGTATATGGAAACCGATTATTCAACATTAACAGAATCAGATTTTATAAAAAGCCTCAAAGAATATATTTTCTTCAATGAACTTTTTATTAAATGATGCAATTAGTAAAAATATCTTCTCTTTTTCACGTAAAGTATGGAGTAAACTTAGAGTTAGTCCATCTTGAAAAGTGTAATAAAGACCATGATAATGCAATTCGTTTTGTTTCCAGAACAGAATATAATAATGGTATTTCGGCGTATGTAATTAAAGAACAATGGAAGCCAAATCCACAACATACTATTTCTGTAGCCGGTGGGGGGTCTGTTTTATCTTCATTTTACCAAGAGAAGGAATACTTGAGTGGTAGGGATATTTATTATTTAACACCTATTAACGAAATGAGTGTTGATGAGATGATATACTATGCAATGTGTCTTAAAGCGAATAAATATAAATACAACTATGGCAGACAGGCTAATAAGACTTTAAAGGATATTTTAGTTCCACCATTCGCTCCAAAATTCATAAGTACATTAAAAATTGAAGTTCCGGTTGACTTTTCAAACTCTGCAAACAAGGCTAATATGCAGCTAAATATGGAGAGTTGGCAACCTTTTAAATACTCAAAATTATTTAAGATTGTAAGAGGACGGGGGGCAAGAATAATTGATATTGATAAAAATGGGAGTACACCTTTTGTTACTGCTACTGATCAAAACAATGGATGGAGCGGGTTTGTTAATAATAAGGCGGCACATAATTCAAATGTAATAACCGTAACAAGAAACGGTAGTGTAGGCGAGGCTTTCTATCAACCCACGCCATTTGCATCAACAGAGGATGTTCATGTATTTAACCCCTTGTTTGACCTAAACCCATTTATAGCTTTGTTTATCCTTACTGTTATTAAAAAGGAGAAATACAGGTTTAATTATGGTAGGAAATGGGGGTTAGACAGGATGAACATCAGCACCGTTTTGTTGCCAGTCAAGAACGGTGAACCAGATTTTGATTTTATGGAAAAGTATATAAAATCCCTTCCTTATTCAGGATCAATTTAGTTTATAGCCTTAAAACTGGTGTAAACATCTATATCATTGCCAAAAATTTAATATATAAAATTGTCGCTCTTTCAGGAACGTCGGAATACCAACTATGTTGTATTTTTTGCTCATTTATATAACAATTTAGTCAAACATATTTTCGGATATACTAAATTGCTTAGCAAATTGGGTGGGTGGAAGCATTTGGGGGTTGTTTTCAGAACAAAATTAGAAAATCAAAGGGAGGCACAAATACATGTTACCTTGATTTTATTGTGGTTAATTATTCCATTTCCTTGTAGTATTTATAGAAGCCTTCCCCAGTTTTCATACCTAGGATATTTTGTTCGATTTTTTGCTGCTGAAGCATGGAGGGAAGTAACCGTTTTGGTTGGCCTAAATCTTCCCATATGATATTACTCACATGATAATTAATATCAATGCCAATGAGGTCCATCAACCTAAAAGCACCCATTTTAAAACCCGTGGCTTCTAATACCTGATCAATGGTTGTTATATCCACGTTTTCCTGCTCCAATAAAAACATGGATTCTAAATAATAATGCCGCGCCACACGATTTACAATAAATCCTGGTGAATCCTTACAAACCACTGCAGTCTTTCCCAATCGAACGCTTACCTCCTGCAATACCTTGATCACAGCCTCACTGGTTAGATCCCCCTTAACAATCTCTACCAACTTCATCTGCGTAGCTGGATTGAAAAAATGCAGTCCCGCAAATCGAAATGGATCCTCCAACTTCTTTGCCATGGCATTGATGGAAATAGAAGAAGTATTACTCACCATCATCGTTTTCATAGAATTGATGGCTGCTAACTGCTGAAACAAATCCAGCTTTACTGTCAATTTTTCAACGATCGCTTCAATCAATAAATCCGCCACACAATCATTGATATTACTACTTAACGTCAGTAAGCTTTCAAATTGATCCAGTTGGGCCTGACTGATTTTTCCTTTCACAAGCTGGTTGTTCCAATTTTCTTGCATCGCAGTTTTACTTCTTTGCAACACCACCTCCTGCACATCAAATAAAAGCGTGCTATATCCCGATTGCACACATAATTGCGCAATTCCTGTACCCATGGTACCCGCACCACACACACAAATAGTTTTGATTTGTTGCATCTTGTAAAGTTAGTGTTTCATGCTGTATCCCCATATATCGCCATCTTTTCCACCAAACTCAAACCTCGTAAAAACAGTCCCCTTCTTGCACTAATTTTAGGTTATGGCAGGACCATTGCAACAATTAGACCTATTCGGTTTCCCAATAGAACCTACTACTCCCAAAGTTAAAAAAGAGAAATTGGTGAAACCTGCAAAAGCAGAACCGCTTCCTATTGCGGAACCCATCACAGTAGCAGAACCTGCCATTGTGTATGAAGACAAATCCATAGCGATCCGAATCAAAAAGAAAACGGAAACCCCAAAATCTGCTACGCTAGTTGAATCAAAGAAACCTAGTAAGAGAGGCAGAAAGTCTTTCCGCGATATGGATACTGAGGTTGACCTGATTGATGTGCCTGATGAAGAAACTTTACAAAAAAAATTATATTACAGCATCAGTGAAGTAGCAGGATGGTTTAAAGTAAATACATCACTTCTCCGCTATTGGGAAAATGAATTTGATGTGTTGCAACCTAGAAAAACCAGAAAGGGCGACAGGCTTTTTCGCGTAGAAGACATTAAAAATCTGCAACTCATTTATTTTCTATTACGCCAACGAAAATTTTCTATTGAAGGCGCCAAGAACTATTTAAAAAATAATAAAGCCCAGGCTGATATGCAATCGCAGCTAGTTCAATCCCTCACAAAATTCAAATCATTTCTCCTAGAATTGAAAGCGAACTTATCTGTTTCATAGTACTCAAAGATTGAACATATTATGCGTACATTATTTATTGCTTTCATCGCATTCACCACTTTTATTTGCTGCGCCAGCTCTTCTAAAATCAATGCCGGTAAGGATTACATTACAGTACCCGACGATCACAAAAAAATAATTAGTGGAAAGATCAATCGCAGTATCCTGGAAAGCGATACCGCATTTGCCTGGTTCAAAGAAAATATGCAATGGGGTGAGGCAGACGCTTCTGCAATAGAAGCCATCAAAAAAAATAGTACAAAATTTTCATTGGTGGTGGTAATGGGTACCTGGTGCCACGATAGCAATAATTTAATTCCGAAACTCTATCGCCTACTCGATAAATCAGGTTTCCCTGAATCAAAAGTGTTATTGATTGCTGTGGATAGAAATAAAAAGGCTTACAAAAATTTGCAAGCAACATACAACATCACGAATACCCCTACTTTCATTGTGATGCAGCACGGAAAAGAAGTGGGCCGTGTTACCGAATATGGCAAAACCGGCTTTATGGAAAAAGAACTTGGCGAAATTATTGCTGGCTTATAACCACATCCATATTCGTTGAAGCCAATTCCATTTTGGCATCTTCTAACTTTTGAATGATCGATAAATTGATGGTCTCCCTTAGCTGATTAAACTCATCAATACTCATTTGCATCCCTGCAAAAAAATCAATGGAAATCAAATGCGCATTCTTTCCCGTGTCTGATAAAAACACCGAATAATTTTCTACCTCGGGCTTGTCTTTCAGTATCTGTCTGATCGATTCCAAAAAAGAAAATAAAGCTGCACTGGTTGCTTTTACACTCAACTCCAGCCTGATCTCCGCTTTTCGCTGGGTACGCAAACTAATATTATCAATAATAGTATCCACCATTTGTTTATTGGGCACTGAAATATATGTTTTCTCCAATGTTCTAATCCGTGTACTTCTTAACCCAATCTTTTCTACGTATCCCGAAAATGTATTCCCCTTTACCAGATCGCCCGTCATGAATGGCTTATCAAAAAAGATAATAAAAGAGGCAATCAGGTTTTCCATACTCTCCCTAGTGGCCAATGCAATAGCTGCACCCACAATACTCAAGCCCGTTAATAAATTACTGACGTCTTTATTAAATGCGAATCGGAAGATCATTAAAATACCAATGATCACTAAAATCACTTTGAAAAAATCCTGAAAGAAAACGATTAACTGATTGTCTGACTGATCCGCAGTTCTATTTGCTTTCTCCTCTAAAATAATGGCAATGAATTCTATCACCCTGATACATAACCAAATAAAAACAATGATCAATGTGGCATTAGCAATCGAGTCTAATAACTGCCTGAACGTAATATGATAAATATTAAAATCCAGTACTTTGGGAAAGTTCAATTTGTCTACCGCAATCAATGATACTAACAACACCAGAAATACATCGAGGGGTTGCACCACCAATTCTAAAAACGATTTTTTACGAATATCATCGCTTCTCTTTCCTACAACCCTATACAATAAAGTGGCGAAGTATTTAGATACTAAACGCTTGCAAAACAAGGCCAATAAGATAGAACCTATTACCCATAAATAACTTCCTATGCTATTACCTAAAAAATCCTGTTGTAAAATCTTTTCCATGAAACTTATTTAGAGATATGGCTGAGGGTCAACCCAATTCTTCAATTCCATTTCCTTTCCATCAAAACTTGCATAGGTGAAATTGCGGATCCAATCGCCCAGATTAATATACCTGCTCTGATCATTTATAACATAATCAATGGGATAATGCCGATGCCCAAAAACAAAATAATCCATTGCCTTCGTTTTCAAATATTCTTTTGAAAAAACAATCAGCCACTCATTTTCTGCACCCAGAAATAATTCATCCGAATTACCCGTTTTTTCTCTGCTCTTTCTACTAAAATAATTGGCCAACCCTATGCCCCAATTGGGATGCAACATGCCAAACAACCACTGACAAATAGGGTTTCGAAATATTTTTTTGATGAACTTAAAACCATGATCTCCCGGCCCTAATCCATCCCCATGTCCGATAAAAAAAAGCTTCCCTGTCCACTCAAAAATTCTTGGCTCGAAATACACAGAAATATTTAACTCCTGCTGAAAATAATCGCTCATCCACATATCGTGATTGCCCACAAACACATGGATCTGAATACCCGCATCCGAAAGCTCTGCCAGTTTTCCAAATAGCCTGGTATAACCTTTTGGCACCACCGTTTTATATTCGAACCAAAAATCAAAAATATCGCCTACAATAAAAATTTCCGATGCATCCTTTTTAATGGAATCTAAAAATGCCACCACTTTTTTCTCGCGCACCAAACTACTCTCCCTATCTGGAGCACCCAAATGAAAATCGGAAAGGAAATAAATTTTTTTACCCGTTACCAACTCCATACTAACCTTGATTTTTCTGTTGACGCATATATTCCAACATATCACCCGACGCAATAATCGGTTGATCTCCGATAGGTTCGTTGAACCAATAAATCCAAGCCCTTGTATTTCCTGCTGACGTAAAAACAGTTGTTAAATCTCTACGATAAGGTATCGCTCCTTCCTCAGGTTCCGAATGTATTCCTTCATACGCATCTAATTGTGCCATTGCCCAACTAAATTCCTCTTCCTTTTTTATCTGATACAATTCACCCACTAAATAAGCTTCATCTTCTGTGGGTACGGCAGCTGGAAATTCGCCCATATCATACAAATATCCCTTTGCCCTTGCATCAGATATCAGATCGAAATAGCGACTGATATATTCAAATGCGGGCGCATGAAATCCACTTCTCAATGATCCATAAACGAATATTTGGAATACAGGCTCTTGCATAGGTTAAAGATACATGCTATCTTTTATTGCCTGTCAATCAAAAAACAAAAAACTTCTTTGGGTCCGTGTACACCCACCACCAATGTCTTCTCTATATCGGCAGTTCTGCTTGGGCCTGAAGCCAGGGTAATTAAGGAAGGAAGGTCGAGCCGGTACTTGTCAAGTAAACTATGAAAGCCATCCGCAATATCGTACACCAACTGATCAGTATAAGCCACACAAATATGCACAGGTGCATACACACTTACGGTTCTGCCACTTGCCTGTGCACTGCTTAATAAAAGGCTTCCTGTACGCGCTACCAGTTGCTCACAATAAGTGATACTAGCTTCACATTCAGACAAATCTGTACCCGTAATATTTTGAAAACCCTTGTCGAATAATTTCGTTTTCAAGTCTTCCTCCACACAATATATTTTCGACCATTTTCTTTGTGCTGCTAATAAATTCAACTGCACTGCTAACTCCGCTTCATTGGCACAAAATGAAAATCTGCCCTGCAATTTGGTAAAGTTTTCTGCAAACTCTATCTCCAGATCCTGTGTGGAAGGTTGTAGAGGAAAATCACTGTTTTCACATACAGGAAAGGGAACAGGCACTGGTTTTTTCAGTGCCTGTTTGATCCTGTTTAATATTTTATCTCTAGAACTCTGTTCCATGTTCTACTGATTTATTTAAGGAAGAATAGTAGTAGGTTCTTCTTGGTCATTTCCAGTGATAGGAAGGATCGGTAAATCCAATGGAACGGGTGGTATGGGAACTTCGAGAATTTTCTTTTCTTCAAAAGGTCTTTTTCCAATCAACTCTTCCACATCCGATTTATGCAGCACTTCTTTATCTAATAATTCTTTCGCCAACAATTCTACCTGTGCTTTTTTCTCTGTCAACAACGCAATCGTTCTTACATAAGCATTGGCCACAAGTGTACGAACCTCATCATCAATCATTTTTCCAGTCTCCTCACTAAAAGGCTTTGTAAAAGTATTCTCCTGTGAAGGATCGTAGAAACTGATATTACCAATCTTATCGTTCATCCCATAAGTAGTTACCATGCTGTAAGCCATTTTAGTAATCTGCTGCAAATCGTTTGCTGCACCTGTAGAAATCTTACCGAAGAAAATTTCTTCTGCAGCCCTTCCACCCAATGTCATACATAATTGATCAATCAACTGCTCGGTAGTATATAAGTATTGTTCTTTCGGAGTGTATTGCGCATAACCCAATGCTGCCGTACCTCTTGGAACAATGGTAACTTTTAATAAAGGATACGCGTGCTCTAAGAACCAGCCACAAATAGCGTGTCCTGCTTCGTGGTAAGCGATCACTTCTTTCTCGTCCGGAGAAATGATTTTATTCTTTTTCTCCAATCCACCAATCACACGATCAATCGCATCCTGGAAGTCGCTCATGTCTACCGCCGCTTTATCTTTTCTTGCCGCAATCAATGCCGCTTCGTTACAAACATTCGCAATATCTGCTCCAGCAAAACCTGGAGTCTGCTCTGCTAACTTATGTACATCCAATGTTTCAGAAACTTTGATCACGCCCAAATGCACTTTAAAAATGGCTTCTCTACCCACTACATCCGGACGATCTATAGAGATCTGACGATCAAAACGACCCGGACGCAATAATGCTGAATCCAATACATCCGGACGGTTGGTTGCTGCCAGAATGATGATACCTGTATCTCCACCAAAGCCATCCATTTCCACCAATAATTGGTTCAATGTATTTTCACGCTCGTCGTTACTCATCATGGCATTTCTACCACGTGCACGACCAATCGCATCAATCTCATCTATAAAAATAATACAGGGCGCTTTTTCTCTTGCTTGCTTAAACAAATCTCTTACGCGGCTTGCACCCACACCCACAAACATTTCTACGAAATCACTACCACTCAAGCTAAAGAAAGGCACTTGAGCTTCTCCAGCCATCGCTTTCGCCAATAAGGTTTTACCTGTACCCGGAGGTCCAATTAGCAAAGCTCCTTTCGGAATCTTTCCTCCGAGTGCGGTATATTTTTTCGGATTTTTCAGGAAGTCCACAATCTCCATTACTTCCACTTTCGCCTCATCTAAACCTGCCACATCTGAGAAAGTAATATTCACTTTTGCACCTTTATCGAAAAGTGTAGCTTTCGATTTTCCGATATTGAAAATACCTCCTGGTCCGCCGCCACCTGATGGTCCGCCCATCTTGCGCATCAATAATACCCATGCTGCAATGATGATTAATAAGGAAAGAATAGTATTGGCAACGGGTCCAAACCATTCGCCCTCATCCATTGGATTGGTAGCTACTTCTTGAATATGATTGGTAGCATAGAACTCTTTTAATCCGTCGTTAAAGCTTTTCCAATCGGTTACTTTAAATTCAAATAAAGGAATTCCCTTGTACTTTTCTTTTGAGAGTTTGGATTTAAATTTAACCGTGTAATATTCTTTTTCAAGACTATCCGCTTTAATATAAACCCTGACTACTTCTTTATTTCTTACTAAATCCAAACGTTCCACATCGCCTTTCGCCAACATTTCTTGTTTGAATTCTTGTTCACTCACGCGATTTAAATCTGGCGTCATTTTCCAAAAATTGGCTGATAATAATACCAAACCAATGATCCCGTAAATCCAGTAAATACTAAACTTTGGGCCTTTGCGGGGTGCATCTCCTTTATCGTTCTGAATGTTAAATTTGGGCGATTTATTTTCCTGTGACATATCTGTTTCCTCTATTATAAATAATGTTTCTTTAAATAACCTATATCTCTATTTCGATTTTTCAATTTCATCATGCATCACCGAACCACCATCACTCCACATTTCTTCCAGCTTATAAAACTTTCTGGCATCGGGCTGCATTACATGCACTACCACCGTCACATAATCGATTAATCCCCACTGCCCGGTAATCCTACCCTCGTGTTTGTAGGGATTTTCTGCACATACCTCAAATACTTGCGCTTCCACAAAATCACATATTGCTCTTACCTGTGTAGTTGAAGTAGCTTCACACACAATAAAAAAGTCGGCCGACGCTTCAGGTATACTTCTTAGATCCAAGCTCACAATATTCTCCCCCTTCTTATCCTGAATGGCTTTAATGATTGATTTAAAAATTTTAGAATTCCGATTGATCCGTGTAATACGGCTACCGGTAGTAGTAGGAATTTTGTTGAGTACGGAGAGCGTTGCCAATAAATTATGTTGTTTAAATGTGATCGATTCAGTGCTAACTTCGTCAAAAATAGTAATTCTTTGTTACCTATAAATGCTAAAACTCCTATTGGAGAACCATTTTCTGAATTACCTGAAGTAGATAGCACCAACATCTATGCCATTGACAAGGTTCAGGCTAATTTGGCTGCTCATGGTTCAGCTTTCTTTGCAAATGCACAATTTGCGGGTAAGGGACAGCGCGGAAAGACCTGGATTTCCGAGAACGGTTCAAATATTATTTTATCGGTAGTTATTGACCCCTCTTTTCTAATGATCAACCAACAGTTTGCATTGAGCGTAATGGCTTCCTTGGCTGTTTTTGATTTTTTCTCCGCTTATGCTGGTGAAGAAACCAAAATAAAATGGCCAAATGATTTGTTTTGGCGTGACAGAAAGACAGGGGGTATTTTAATCGATAACCATTTTCAGGGCACTAAATGGCAGTATTCTGTGATCGGAATTGGGATCAATATTAACCAAACTCAGTTTTCACCCATTATTCAACAAGCTGCTTCTTTAAAGCAAATCACCGGTAAAGAGTACCATCCGGTAGAACTTGCCAAAGAATTATGCTTATACCTCGATAAACGGTTTGCAGATTTAAGAGCAGGTAATTTAGCGCAACAATTAGCAGAATACAATCTTCATCTATATAAAAAAGGCGAAACTGTTCGATTTAAAAAAGAGAATATCGCTTTTAGTGCACGTGTGGAATCTGTAAATGAACAGGGGGAAATTTTATTAAAAGATGGCTTACAGGATCGATTTCGTTTTGGAGAAATCGTGTGGGTGGTTTGATGCCGGTAATCCCATTCTTTTCAACTTAATTTGCAAAAAATAAATAATCGTTAAGATGTCTGAATTCCGTTTAACCCAGTTTTCGCACGGTGGTGGTTGTGGTTGTAAAATTGCACCTTCTGTTTTGAGTAGCATTTTACAATCGAATACCATTGTGCCTGAAAATAAAAACTTACTCGTGGGCAATGCCAGTAATGATGATGCTGCTGCTTACGACTTGGGTAATGGTACAGCCATGATCAGTACCACTGATTTTTTTATGCCCATTGTGGATGATGCATTTTCATTTGGCAGAATTGCTTCTGCCAATGCTATCAGCGATGTATATGCCATGGGTGGTAAACCAGTGATGGCTATTGCAATTCTAGGATGGCCCATCGATAAAATTCCTGCATCTGTTGCACAACAAGTGCTGGAAGGCGCACGCAGCATCTGTTTGGAAGCTGGCATCCCTTTGGCTGGCGGACATAGTATTGATAGTCCCGAACCCATTTTCGGATTAGCTGTGAGTGGATTGGTTGAGATCGTACACCTAAAAAGAAATAATACTGCACAAGAAAACGACCTCCTTTTTATCACCAAACCCATCGGTGTAGGCATTATGGCAACTGCACAAAAAAGAGAAAAATTATCAGCAGAACATTTACAACAGTTAATTAAACAATTAGGCACTTTAAATAAAGCGGGTGAGGCATTGGGAAAAATTTCGGGGGTGCATGCAATGACTGATGTTACAGGATTTGGCTTACTGGGTCACTTAACAGAAATGGCCGAAGGAAGTGGATTAAGTGCTGAAATTCCCTATGCAGATTTACCCATTTTAGAAGCTGCTTTAGTATACCAAAAGCAAAAAATAGGACCAGGAGCCACCGCAAGAAACTGGAATAGTTATAGTGCTAAAGTTTCATTGGCACCAGGTATTAATGAAGAAGAAGCCTTACAATTATTGCCCGATCCGCAAACCAATGGTGGTTTATTAATTGCAGTATCTCCGGAAGCTGCGCATGAAGTAGTGGCTGTTTTTGAACAATTCGGTTTATCTGCTTATGCAAAACCCATCGGAAAATTAAAGGCAAAATCAGAGAAAGTAATTCGGTTTATATAGTTTCTAAAAAACCATATTCCCTTTATTCTTGATCTGCTCATTGGTTAGCTCAGCAACAAGCTGAACACCTGTGATGCCATTGATGGCTTTTTTGATCCAGGTACATTTTTCGTCATCCACAAAATCGCCCTTCATCAGCCAAAGAAAATCCATATGCCTGAACTCTGGCAACAAGTATTCTCCATCGAATTGGTTGTGATATACATAGTGACTTAAAAAACTATTCGGCTCAATGGATTCGTAAACAGAGAAATAATAAGTGCGCTCTTTTCTTCGCAAATGAATTTCAAAATCGTTATTCAATTTAAATTGATAACCCAATAAATTGTTTAATTGTAAACAAAATTGATAACTCTTAATAGGCGCTGTAATGCCCAGCAGTCGGGTACCTTCGAAGAAGTCTTCATTTAATTCATCTACATTTAAACGGAGTTTCGACATGACAATCTATTTAAATTCTATGTCGTATGTTTTTTCTTCCTTACCTCTCAGGATGCGCAATTTGGTTTTATCACCTTTTTCAAATTTCCCTAACGCACCCATATAACTTTGCACATCCACAAATTTAATATCGCCTAATTGCAATAATACATCGCCTGTTTGTAACCCAATTTTTTCTGCTAGTTTACCCGGACTCACTCCATCAATGCGCATACCCGTTCCACTATACCCATAATCCGGAATAACGCCTAAACTCACTTTGAATTTTGAACTGCGGCCTGCAGCTTGTTCTCTTGTTTTTGTAAACACCAATTTTCCCTTTGCATCATTATCAACAATTAATTGATGCACCAGCTGAACAATACTTTTTTCTCCTTCATAATTGATTTTTTCCCAATCGTCTGTTGCTTTATGATAGTCGGGGTGACTACCCGTAAAGAAAAATAACACAGGCATATCTTTTCTATAGAAACTGGCATGATCACTCGGACCACTTCCTGAACTATCTAACTTAATGAGCAGTTGATCGTTCTTTAAAGAGGTAAAATATTCGCCCCAGGTAGGTGAAGTACCATAGCCACCAATATTTAATTTATGGGATGTATCATATCTTCCAACCATATCCATATTCAACATATAATTTGGTGAGATGGCAATCGTAGGATCATCTAGCCAATGCTTACTACCAAACAACCCTAGCTCTTCGCCAGAAAAATGTATGATCAGGTAATTATTGTTTTTAGGAGAGGACTTTACCAACATTTTAGTCAGTTCAATTAATGCCGAAGTACCACTTGCATTATCATCTGCACCATTATGTATTACATGTCCTGTATCTAAAGCATTTTTATCTTCACCATATCCTAAGTGATCATAGTGCGCACCCAAAATAACCGTGTTGGCTGCATGATTATCGATATACCCGATAATATTGCTGCAATTTCTCTTTTGCTCTACAATTTCAACTTGTAAGGCTATTTCAAAACTTGCTGCGTTATCGAAAAAATAGTGCTTGATACCTGCTTTGGTAATATAAACCACCGGAATGGCTACTGAACGAACCGTGTCTTTCTTATTGAATTGAACATTATCAGTGGCAGTAGAAGTATTATAAAGGAATAAAGCAGTGGCACCCTTTTTGGCCACTGCAGCAACCTCTTTGCGAATTTCTTCGTCAATATCAAAATGCGGATTGGTTTTGTTTTCTTCCAACAAATCTTTCAGGTCTTTGAACCATGGCTGGCCTTTTTCGTTCAAAGCCATTGCTGGTGTACCTTTCACAGATCGCTGTGCACTATAACTCAATGGAAAATACTCTGTGTTTTGCTCTAATACATGACCGTTTGCACTAAAACTAGTGGCGGCTGTAATTTGTTTTCCTTCATTAATTTCAAAGGTCTGCACATAACCTGCTTTACCTTTTGGTTGCAACCCTATTTGCTGATACTGTTGAACGATATATGCTAATGCCAATTGCTCTCCTTTGGTTCCCGTACGCCTTCCTTCTAATTTATCATCCGCTAAATATTGAACATGCGATTTTAAATTAGCCACCAATTCTAAACTGGCTTTTTCTTCAGCCATTCTTTTTTTCCTTTTACTTTGTGCATGAGCAAAAGTTGTAAAGAGTAACACAACCAACAGCAGCTTTTTCATATATGTTCTAAATTTGTATCAACAAAAATAGACGATTTAAGCATCCATTATGAAATTGTATCGTGGGGTTAAGGTGATTTTGAAAGTATTCTCTTCCCAATCTCGTAACAAAGCACTCTTATAAGACTTTACTTTTGCGTTCAATATAGAATTTGTTGAAACAGGAATTACATATTGCATTAGTGGGAAACCCCAATAGCGGAAAAACTTCGTTATTTAATGCATTAACTGGCCTCAACCAAAAAGTGGGGAATTTTCCTGGAGTAACGGTCGACAAAAAAACAGGTACACTTCATTTAGGCAATGGTTCAAATACGCAGCTCATAGATCTTCCCGGTACTTATAGTTTATATCCCAGAAGAGCAGACGAATGGGTAGCTTATAAAGTGTTGATGAATGCCGACACTGATGTGAAGGCAGATATGGTATTATTGGTTGCCGATGCGAGTAACTTAAAACGTAACTTACTTTTTTGCAGTCAGATCATCGATTTGAAAATACCCGTTGTGGTGGCTTTAACGATGAACGATCTTGCTTCCAAAAAAGGTATCATCATAGATGTAAAAGGTTTGGAAGCAGAACTGGGTGTTCCTGTAGTGCTTGTGAATCCCAGAAAAAATAAAGGACTTACAGAATTAAAAAACGCATTAGCAAAATACGGAAAGAATCCTTCTGCATTTAATAAGGAAGACTTTATTGATAATCAAAAAATGGCACCTGCAGCAATTGCAGCTGTTCAATCACATTTTCCGGAACTGAGCAACTATGCTGCTATACATTATTTGATCAATCACGAAAATTTTCCGATATCAGATCAGATGCAGGAAACAATTGAGCAAATTGAGATCGACAATCAATTCAATCCTACAAAAACACAGGCTGAAGAAATTGTGCAGCGATACGGACATATTAGAAAGATCATGCAAAAAAATGTGAATGAGCCCGACCCACTAGAGCAAAAACATTTTTCTGATAAACTAGATGATCTTTTATTACACCGCACCTGGGGATACCTGATTTTATTTGCTGTTTTATTTTTATTGTTTCAAAGCGTTTTCTGGTTGGCACAATTTCCCATGAACGCAATTGAACAGGTCTTCAAACAATTTGCAGGATGGTTAGCCAATAATTTGGCACCTGGATGGATGGAAGATTTACTGGTGAATGGAATTGTGGCAGGTATGAGTGGCATTTTTGTTTTCATACCCCAGATCATGATCTTATTTGGCATCATCACCATTCTGGAAGACACGGGCTATATGGCACGAATCAGTTTTTTGAGCGATCGATTGATGCGAAAAGTAGGTCTTAACGGTAAGAGTGTAATGCCTATGATCAGTGGCTTTGCTTGTGCCGTTCCGGCCATCATGTCGGCCAGAAATATTGAAAATAAAAAGGAAAGATTACTCACCATACTAGTTACTCCTTTAATGAGTTGTAGTGCCAGGCTTCCAGTGTACACGATTCTAATTTCTTTGGTGGTTAGCAATAAATATTATTTCGGATTCCTTAGCCTGCAAGGATTGGTAATGATGGGATTGTATTTGTTAGGAATTCTGATGGCATTGATTGTAAGCTATGTAATGAAGTGGGTGATCAAGATTCAGGAGAAAAGTTTTTTTATTTTAGAGTTACCCATTTACCGCGCACCAAGATGGGCCAATGTAGGCATCACTATGCTGGAGAAAGCAAAAATATTTGTTACTGATGCAGGAAAGATTATTATGATCATCAGTGTGCTTTTATGGTTTCTTTCTTCCCACGGACCGGGCAATAGGATAGCTGATGTGGAAACAAAATACGCACTGCTCATAAAACAAAATCCTTCGGAAGAAAAAGTTTTAAACAAACATTTGTCTTCCGAAAAATTACAGAACTCTTATGCAGGTATTTTAGGTAAAACCATTGAACCAGTGATTCGTCCACTGGGCTATGATTGGAAAATTGGGATTGCCATTATTAGTTCCATTGCAGCAAGAGAAGTATTTGTAGGAACCATGGCTACATTATATAGTGTGGAAGAAAATGATGACAGTTCCCTTCGAGAAAAATTGCAATCCGCAAAACACGAAGACGGCACTAAAGTGTACACATTACCTGCTGCTTTTTCGCTCATGATCTTCTATGTACTTGCTATGCAATGTATGAGTACGCTTGCGGTAGTAAAAAGAGAAACCAAATCCTGGAAATGGCCCATATTTCAATTTATTTACATGACAGGGCTTGCTTATCTGATGAGTATATTGGTGTATCAAATCTTCAAATAAAAAAGCCCCTGAAAATTCAGAGGCTAGTCTATTCGTTCAGCAAAAAATTAACTTTCCCAAGCGGCCAAAATCTCTTCTGTATGATTTTTGGTGTCGGGCTTTGCAATAATTTTTACAATTTTTCCGGTTTCATCGATCAAAAATGTGGTACGGGTAGTGCCCATATAAGTGCGGCCCATGAATTTTTTCTCTCCCCACAAATTGTATTTGTCAACAATTTTTTTGTCCTCATCTGATACCAATGGAAAAGGAAGTTCAAACTTCTCTTCAAATTTTTTGTGACTAGCTACACTGTCTGTACTAACGCCCACAATTTGAAATCCTTTTTTCAATAATAATGCATAATTATCCTTCAGGTTACATGCTTGAGCTGTGCATCCCGGAGTATCGTCTTTTGGATAAAAATATAATATGACTTTCTTTCCTTTAAAATCAGTCAATGAAATCGCCTTGCCATTTTGGTCAACCGCTTTGAATACGGGTGCTTTACTTCCCTCTTTTAATACTGCCATTTTATTTTATTTAGTGTACAATCTATTTATATTAACCGTGTAATTCCTATTTTGTTCCCTTTGAGCACGTATTTCGAAAAAATTGTGCCCTTTTTCACTTGTGGACCTTACATTTGCACAATTTATTATTTTGCAATTATGCCTAGAGACAGTTCAATACAATCCGTTTTAATTATTGGTTCTGGACCCATTATTATAGGCCAGGCCTGTGAATTTGATTATTCAGGCACCCAGGCCGCTCGTAGCCTACGTGAAGAAGGGATCAAAGTGATCCTAATTAACAGTAACCCTGCCACCATTATGACCGATCCGATGATGGCCGACAAGGTTTATCTGCTCCCTTTGACGGTTGAAAGTATCGAAAAAATATTAGATGAGAATCAGATTGATGCTGTACTGCCTACAATGGGTGGTCAAACTGCGCTGAATCTTTGTAAAGAAGCCGATGAAATGGGGGTTTGGAATAAGTATAATTGTCGCCTGATTGGGGTAGATATTGCGGCTATTGATACTGCAGAAGATCGTGAAAAATTTCGCCAACTGATGGTTAAAATCGGTATGGCTGTGGCACCAAGTAGGGTGGCCAATAGTTTCTTAGAAGGAAAAGAATTTGCACAAGAGATTGGTTTTCCGTTAGTTATACGCCCTTCATTTACCCTTGGGGGTACTGGTGGTGGCTTTGTACATAGTAAAGACGATTTAGACGCTGCCCTAGATAGAGGCTTAAAAGCATCCCCAATTCACGAGGTATTGGTAGAGAAAGCTGTGTTAGGTTGGAAAGAATATGAATTGGAATTACTGCGCGATTGTAATGATAATGTGGTAATTATATGTACGGTAGAAAATTTAGACCCCATGGGGGTGCATACGGGTGATTCTATCACTGTAGCTCCAGCCATGACGCTAAGCGATACTGCTTATCAGGAAATGCGTAACAAAGCTACCCTGATGATGCGTTCTTTAGGAAACTTTACAGGCGGTTGTAACGTGCAGTTTGCACAGAATCCTGAAAATGAAGAACTGATTGCTGTAGAAATTAACCCACGTGTAAGTCGTTCTTCTGCATTGGCATCCAAAGCAACGGGTTACCCAATTGCCAAGATCGCTGCTAAATTGGCTATCGGATATTCATTAGACGAATTAAAGAATCAGATCACAAAAACGACTTCTGCATTTTTCGAACCTGCTCTAGACTATGTAATTGTGAAAGTACCTCGTTGGAACTTTGATAAATTCAAAGGAGCAAATGATACACTGGGATTACAAATGAAGAGTGTGGGTGAAGTGATGGCCATTGGTAGAAGCTTTACAGAAGCCATTCAGAAAGCCTGCCAGAGCTTAGAGAACGAAGCAATTGGCCTGGGTTATTATGGCAAGAGTTTGATGAAGAGCGAAGAGATTGTTGAGTATATCAAAACACCAAAATGGGATCGCATCTTCCGTATCAAAGATGCATTGATGCAAGGTTCTACGGTTAAATCAATTGCCCACGCAACAGGAATTGATCGTTGGTTCCTTTACCAGATTCAACAGATCTGTCATATCGAAAAAGAAATGTCACAATATAGCTTAGACACTATTCCTGACGCGCTTTTAAAAGAAGCCAAAAAGAATGGGTTTAGCGACCTTCAGATCGTACGCATCATGAACAATACCTGTACAGAAGATGAAGTATATGAGAAAAGAAAAACACTTGGCATTACCCGTATTTACAAAATGGTAGATACCTGTAGCGCAGAATTTGAGGCTAAAACGCCTTATTTCTACAGCAGCTTCGAGGGTTAAGTTTTAAATATGATTAAAAATCGCTTTTAACACAAAGGCCGCTTGTTTAAGGCGGCCTTTGTGTTTACTTTGCATATCAAGCACTCTTTTTGCTTGTATTAGACCCCATGGATAAGAAACATTCGGCACAGATTTTTCAGACCAATAACCCTTCCCGCTGGCAAAGATTTAAATGGGGTGGAAGAGTTATCCTGTTTATTTTGATTTTAGTAGTGGCTACTATTACTATCGCCATTAAAAACATGTATCTGCCCAACCTCCCTTTGATGCAAGGACAGGCTATGAAAGAAGTATTGCAAGCGGAGAAGTCGACCAGTAAACTTGCCAAAAAATATCAGGGATTCAGAAAATTTATAGATAATAGATGGGCAAAAGGTAAGGGCTGCGGGCAACAGGATAGTGTGTTAAATCTTTCCAATTCATCTCTGTTCAGCGATAGTTTGGGCATACGCGCTGCTTTTTATGTGGCATGGGATGCACAATCTTTCTTCTCGCTCAAAAGGAATATATCTAAAATGAATCTGGTAATGCCAGAGTGGTTTTTCCTGGATCCAAAGGGCGATTCCGTGTTTACGAATATTGACGAGAGAGGCTTTGATGTGATTAAAGCTTCTGGTGTTCGGGTAATGCCGATGATGACCAATAATGTAAAGTCTGTTTTTAGAGGAGATGTGGTGCATCGCATCATTAACGACCCGATTAAGAAAAATAAATTGATCAACGACCTTGTGAAACTGATCAAAAAATATGGCTTTGTTGGAATTAATATTGATTTCGAAGAATTAATAGAAACCAGAAATGAAGTGCTCACCAATTTTCAAAAAGAATTGTATGCACGCTTTCATAAAGAAGGATTGCTTGTTTCTCAAGATGTGATGCCTTTTAATGAAGACTACGACTATCAGTCATTAGGAAAATATAACGACTATCTTTTTTTAATGGCTTATGACGAACATTCCGGCGATACAAAACCTGGGCCTGTGAGTAGTCAGAAATGGATCGAAGCAGCAGTAGATCAGTTGGCAAAAAAAGTGCCCCATAATAAGATCGTTTTGTGTTTAGCAGCCTATGGATATGATTGGGCAAAAGGCGGACAGGGCACAGATGTTACCTATCAGCAAGCGCTGGTAATTGCCAGAGAGAGTGAAGGAAAAGTAACTTACAATAACGACACGTATAATTTAAGTTATCAGTATTGGGATGATAACGATAAAGAGCACGAAGTTCATTTTACGGATGCGGCTACCAATTTTAATACGGTACGATTTGCCACTGAATATCCTTTAGCAGGAACTGCTCTATGGAGATTAGGAAGTGAAGATAGCAGGGTTTGGGATTTTTATAATCAACCCATGAATCGCAAATCACTTGAGAAATTCAACTTCTCAGAATTCAATAAAGTGGAAGCAACAGATGATGTAGACTTTATGGGTGATGGCGAGGTACTTGATGTTTTGTCTACCCCAAGAGAGGGACATATCACACCAGAAATTGATTCTTCTTTGATGCTGATCAGTGAAGAAAAATACGATTCATTACCCAGCATGTTTGTGGTTAAACAAATGGGAAGGATTGATGCGTCGAAAAAGAAACTGGTACTCACATTTGATGATGGACCAGACCCGGTTTACACCCGTCAGATCTTAGATATACTTGCAAAATATCATGTACCTGCAAGTTTTTTTGTAGTAGGTATTGAAGCGGAAAATAATATTCCATTAGTAAAGAGAATTTATAATGAAGGCCACGAATTAGGAAATCACACATTTACCCATCCTAATATGGCCAAAGTAAGTAAGCAACGTGCTTTACTGGAAATGGATGCCACCCGTTTATTATTAGAGTGCATTACAGGCCATAGTACCATTATGTTTCGGGCTCCTTATAATGCAGATGCACAACCAGAAAAAATGGAAGAGCTGGTACCAGTTGCATTAAGTAGAACCCGGAATTATTTAACCATTGGCGAGAACATTGATCCGGAAGATTGGGAAGCTAGTGAAGTGCCCAATTTTAATGCCGATACCGTTTACAACCGCGTGATGGCATTAAAAGATCGGGGTAATATTATTTTATTACACGATGCTGGTGGGGATAGAAGTGCCACCGTAAAATCATTGCCAAGATTAATTGAAGACCTGCAAAAACAAGGCTACACTTTTATTACTGTGGCAGAATTATTGAATAAGAAAAGAGACGATATGATGCCGCCGGTTCCTCCGGGAAGTGGTTTTAAATTAATTCAGTTTAATAACTTTATTGCAGAGTTTGGTTATTATGTAAGTCAGATTTTATTCGCTCTTTTTATTCTGTTTTTAATTCTGGGAACGATTCGATTGATCATGATGTTGAGTCTTTCTGTTTTGCAGAGAAGTAAAGAAAAAAAATTAGCCCTAATTCCTTTCATAGGAAATCCTTTGGTTTCCATCATTGTTCCCGCTTACAATGAAGAAGTAAATGCAGTGAGTTCAATTGAAAATTTATTGAAATGCGATTATCCGAATTTCAATATCGTTTTTGTAGATGATGGAAGTAAGGATAGTACTTATGAAAAAGTGCATACTGCTTTTGCAAATCATCTTAAGATTAAAGTATTCACCAAAGCTAATGGCGGTAAAGCATCTGCCCTCAACTTTGGTATTGAACAAACAGATGCCGCATATGTAGTTTGTATCGATGCTGATACCAAATTATTAACGGATGCCGTAAGTAAATTGATGCAACATTTTAGTAGAGAAAATGTGGGTGCTGTGGCTGGTAATGTAAAAGTGGGCAATGAAGTAAATATTATTACTCGCTGGCAGAGCATTGAATATATTTCCAGTCAGAATGTAGACCGTAAAGCATTTGCCTACCTGAATGCCATTACAGTAGTTCCAGGAGCCATTGGGGCTTTCCGTAAAGAAGCTGTAGAGGCTGCAGGCGGGTTTAGTACCGATACATTGGCAGAAGATTGCGACTTAACCATTCGCATCCTTCGTTGCGGTTATCAGATCGATAATGAAAATGGCGCTATTGCCATGACGGAAGCTCCAGAATCGATTAAGCAATTCATGAAGCAGCGATTCCGTTGGACTTATGGTGTGATGCAAACATTCTGGAAAAACAGAGATGCACTTTTCAACCCTCAATTCAAGGCATTGGGATGGCTGGCATTACCTGATATCTTATTATTTAAATATTTGATTCCTCTTTTTGCGCCATTGGCTGATTTCTTGATGTTGGTAGGCCTACTTACCGGAAATGCCGGTAAACTGGGTGTTTACTACCTCATATTTATGATCGTAGACGCTGCTATTGCCGCACTTGCCTTTGTTTTTGAAAAAGAACCGATTTGGAAACTTATCTGGTTATTACCACAAAGACTCGTGTATCGTTGGTTGATGTTGGTGGTGCTATTCAGGTCATACCGAAGGGCATTTAAAGGCGAGCTACAACATTGGGGAGTGCTTAAAAGAACAGGAAATGTGAAAGACGTGCACGAGGCACCGAAAACTTAATAAAACTAAGAAAGGCTGTATGTAAGATTACTGCCCTTCTTTTCTTTACTTTGCATTGTATTCATTAAAAGCTTAAGGGATGAAATTATCAGATATTCAAGTTCAGAACGAGAAAGAAACTCGCGGTGGTTTTGGAGAAGGAATCCATGAAATAGGAAAAGAAAACGAAAACGTAGTGGTATTAACGGCAGATCTAGCCGGTTCTTTAAAACTAGGACCTTTCATCAAAGATTTTCCAAACCGTTTTGTGCAAGTTGGTATTGCAGAAGCAAATATGATTGGTATTGCCGCTGGTTTAACCATTGGTGGTAAAATTCCATACACCACTACTTTTGCAAATTTTAGTACAGGCAGGGTTTACGATCAGATTCGTCAGAGTGTGGCTTATAGCGATAAGAATGTAAAGATCTGTGCATCTCACGCGGGCTTAACACTTGGTGAAGATGGCGCTACTCATCAGATCTTAGAAGATATTGGATTGATGAAAATGTTACCAGGAATGACGGTGATAGTTCCTTGTGATTTTAATCAAACAAAAGCTGCAACCAAAGCTATTGCTTCTTATCAAGGACCTGTTTATTTACGATTTGGCCGACCAAAATGGCCAAATTTTACAGCAGTTGATGGAAGTGATTTTGTAATTGGCAAAGCACAGAAATTAAGCGATGGCGCAGACGTTTCTATTTTTGCTTGCGGACATATGGTATGGAAAGCCATTGAAGCAGGGCGCATTTTAGAAGCAAAAGGTTTCAGTGTTGAAGTAATCAATATTCACACGATTAAACCATTAGATACAGAAGCGGTATTGGCTTCTATTAGCAAAACAAAATGTGCGGTAACCGTAGAAGAACATAATGTAATTGGCGGATTAGGCGATTCCATTGCACAAGTTGCTGCAAAACATTGCCCTATTCCAATTGAGTATGTGGGTACCAATGATACTTTTGGAGAAAGCGGCAAACCAACCGAACTACTAACTAAATATGGTTTAGATACTCCGTTTGTGGTTGCTGCTGCTGAGAAAGTAATGGCCAGAAAATAAACTACCTTTTTATATAGGAATGAACCGCGGCTTTGTCGCGGTTTTTTTATTTTCTAACCCTCCCATTTTGATTTAGCATTTCTTTTGCAAATGGTAGCATAGATATTGGATATGTATAGATAGAACCAAAAACCATTTTATGAAAAACAACACTACACAAAAAGCAGTTTTGATGGGGATCAGCCTATGGTTGTTCTCTTCTACCTATTCTTTTTCTCAAAGGGGTTGGGGCAATAACCATGAAAGAAATGAACACCACGAAAGAAACGATCGCGATGATCGACACGAATACAGAGAAAGAGAAGAACGTCATGAACGCATGGAAAGATTTGATCGTAGAAACGATTATTATGAACGTCCAAGAACATCAGTAAGTATTGGAATTGGCAATGGCTACGGTTATGGCTATGGCAATGCTGGAGGCGGTGGCTATTATAGTCCGTACCCTTCCCATTATACATCACCAAGATTTAGTTTAGGCTTTCGTATAAATTTATTACCTATGGGATACTGGTCTATGAACTACGGCGGAAACCCTTACTATTATTATAACGGAGCTTTTATGCGTCCTTATAATAATTACTACCAGATTGTAGAAGCTCCAATTGGTGCAGAAGTTCCATCCTTACCTATCGATGCTAGACCCGTTGTGATAGACGATGTAAAATACTACGAGATCAATGGAAACTTTTTCAAAAAAGTGTACCACTCAAACGGAGAAACATGGTACAGAGTGATGGGAAAAAATGGTAGACTTGAAACAGATCTTGATTAATGAAATTTACTTAGTCTAGTAACCACCCCGCCTTTCGCTTCGCTTAGGCACCCCTCCATCGCATGCGATGGAGGGGAAACCGATGACGCGACCGCGGAATACGGTTGGGGTGGTTATATTTCTAGAAAAATAATAAGCTAATTAAAATAGCCGCAATCACCGAAATAAGATCTACTAATAACATCGCTGATAAAGTGTATCGCGTATTTTTTACTTTGATACTTCCAAAGTAAACGGCAATTACATAAAAGGTTGTTTCTGCTGCACATTGAAAAATACAGGCTAACCTACCTGTTAGTGAATCAACACCATAAGTACGCATCGAATCAATCATAAAACCTCTGGAACCTGCTGCATTGAAGGGTCTTAGAATGGCAATGGGTAAAGCATCCACAATTTCTTTTTTTACACCCATCAATAAAAATAACTTACCCATATACCCCGATACTATTTCAAACACACCGCTATTTCTGAATAATGAAATGGCTACCAACATTCCTAATATATAAGGGAAGATTCTTTTACCCGTTGTTAAACCCGAAGCAGCACCTTCTACAAATGAGCTGAAAATATCTTTATCATTGGACGCAAAATATTTTTCTCTATAAAATGCATACCCTAGAATTGCAAAGATGATTACGAGTAAAATAACGTTCGATAAATTAGTAGTAAAATGATTCTTACCTATTATATCTAATCGGGTAATATAAAAAAGCAAGCCTGCAATAATTCCCATGATAGCTCCAAGAGATAAGATCAGTGAAGCACTTTTGAAATTTATTTTTTGTTTGATGCCCACAATTATTAATGCTGCAACTGTTCCTACAAAAGAAGTGATAATACAAGGCAGCATTACATCTGCAGGGTTCTGTGCATTCTGAGCAGCACGATATCCAATGATGGAAGTAGGTATTAATGTTAAACCAGCAGCGTGCAAACTCATGAACATGATCTGCGAGTTACTGGCTTTATCTTTCTCTGTATTCAGCTCCTGCAAACTTTCCATCGCCTTTAATCCAAACGGAGTTGCCGCCGAATCTAATCCTAAAAAGTTAGCCGCAAAATTTAAAGTCATGTAAGAAATGGAAGGATGGTTCTTGGGAATTTCAGGAAATACTTTTACAAAAACTGGACTCAATAATTTCGCCAGTTTTTCACTCGCACCCGAATCGATTAATAATTGTAAGATGCCACAAAAAAAAGATAAGTATGCAATTAAGGGAAGCAATAAATCAAAAATAGTATTCTTACAGGTTGGCAATATTCCATCTGTGGCCTGTTTACCCACTGCGATTTTTACGGTACTATTATCTAAAATATAGAGTGAATCGTTTTGCGTATAGCGATGGTCTTTTGCTTTTTGCAAAGTGTCTTGCAAGAAAGATGAAACCTGACTCAGGTACATCTCTTTTTTCACCAATGGATCATCTTTCTTACCATTCACTACATAATCAATAGAATAACTATACCCACTAAATAATTGCGCAAGAATATAGGTAACCGATACAAGTATAATGATTAACCAAAACCTACTTAATGCCATAAATGTTTATTGAGATGGCAATATACGAACTAATCGTTTCTAGGTTTATGCTTAAGATTAAGGGGCTAATCTTTCAAGCTTCCAACCTGCTGGTTTAGCAGAATACCTTAAACGATCGTGCAAACGTGAACTCCTGCCCTGCCAAAATTCAATGGCTGTTGGCTTTACAATATATCCACCCCAATGATCAGGGCGAGGCACTTCCAGGGTAATAAATTTATGGGAATAATGTTCCACATTCTTATCGAGTATTGTACGATCTGCAATCACGGTACTTTGTGGTGAACACCAGGCTCCTATTCTACTTCCAATGGGGCGCGACTGAAAATATTCTTCACTATCAGCTGCACTAATTTTTTCGATGCTACCATCAATTCTAACCTGACGTTCCAGTTCTTTCCAGAAAAAAAGTAAACAGGCTTTTGGATTAGCTGCAATGTCTTGCCCTTTCTGACTATTATAATTGGTAAAAAATACAAAGCCATTTTTATCATATCCCTTTAACAAAACAATTCTTGCGGAAGGGAATCCATCTGCAGATGCAGTAGCTAAGGTCATCGCATTTACTTCTTCAATCTTACTCTCTACAGCCTCTAACCACCAATGACCAAATTGAGTATACGGATCAGTTGCTGCATCAGCTTCCAGTAATGATTTCATTCTATAATCTGTTCTGATATCTGCGATGCTGTTGCTCATACTAAAAATTTAGAATGCAAAGTTACTCAGTAATTTCTAATTGCTCCGCTTCGTGCTTTCCAGAAATATAGGTGTACACAGCAGGAATTACAAATAAGGTAAGTATCAACGAAAAGATAATTCCCCCCACAATAACAATACCTAATGGCATACGGCTTGTACTTGCTGCCCCAAGGCTCAATGCAATGGGCAATGCACCCAGCGCTGTAGCAAGGCTTGTCATTAAAATAGGTCTCAATCTTTGTGTGGCCGCTTCAATTACTGCATTGGTTTTATTTAAACCGAACTCTCTTTTTTGGTTTGCAAATTCAACAATCAGGATTCCGTTTTTGGTAACCAGACCAATCAACATGATCATTCCAATTTGAGAGAAGATATTCAGTGTTTGATTAAAAATCCAAAGACTCAATAATGCACCCGCAATGGCCAATGGTACCGTAATCATAATGGTAAACGGATCTTTAAAACTTTCAAACTGTGCAGCCAGTACTAAATAAATTAATACAAGAGCTAATGATAATGCAAAGCTTGTATTTGAGGAACTTTCTACATAGTCGCGAGACGGCCCACTCAAATCTGTTTGGAATGATTCATCTAAAATTTTATTGCCAATAGACTGCATCACTTTTACGCCATCACCAATGGTTTTACCTTCTGCTAAAGAAGCAGAAATGGTGGCTGCTTTAAATCGGTTAAAGTGATACAGAGTAGGCGGGTTACTATTCTCTTCTAATTTCACCACTGCAGTTAAAGGAATATTATCGCCCCTATTATTTCTCACGTATAATTTTTCAATGTCGAGTGGATCACTTCTATCTGAGCGCTCTACCTGATTAATTACCTGATATTGCTTTCCATTCATGATAAAATAAGCTGCCCTTGCTCCACTAAATGCAGATTGCACCACTGCAGCCACATCGGTTGTGGTTAATCCCAGATCCTTTGCTTTGATCCGATCGATGGTTAATTGCAACTCGGGTTTATTAAACTTCAGGTTCACATCCACATTCTGAAATGTTTTGTCTTTTCTTGCTTCTTCCAAAAACTTGGGAATTGCCGCTTTGATTTTTTCAAAATCTAAATTCTGAACAATAAATTGAACAGGCAAGGAACCCCTTGATGCAAGGCCCACCGAAATGGTTTGTTCCTGTACTGCAAAAATTCTTGCATCGTTAAACCTGGAGAGTTTTTTATTTAAATCATTGGCAATTTCGTTCTGTGTTCTTGTTCTAAATTCTGGTAACACTAACCCTATTCTTCCACTGGCAGCATTAGAACCATTTCCTCCAAAGCCAGGTGTAGCACTAAATACAAAGTCTCTTTCTTTTACAGAATCGCTCAGATAGTTTGTTACTGCATCTGAAATTCCTTGCATCTTATCATAACTCGTTCCTTCTGGTGCAGTCATTGATAAACGAATACTACTTTTATCTTCTAAAGGTGCAATTTCACTTTGAATATTCTTTCCAATAAAATAAATGATGCCCACACAAACTGCTACAATTACCCATGCCATCCAACGGATTTTTATAAATCCAGTAAGCAAAGATTTATACCCATTTTCCATACCTCTGAAAAACGGTTCCGTTTTTTCATAAAACTTACCATGGCCCATGTCTTTCTTATTCAAGAATACATTCAGTACCGGTGTAATAGTTAATGATACAAAGGCGGATATTAATACGGCACAAGCAACCACAATACCAAATTCTCGGAATAAACTTCCCACAAAACCTTGTAAGAAAATCACTGGTAAAAACACCACTGCAAGCGTAATAGAAGTAGATAATACCGCGAAGAAAATTTCTTTACTTCCCTCCAGAGCCGCTTTCCGAATTGGCAAACCACTCTCGAGTTTTCGGAAGATATTTTCCGTAACCACAATTCCATCGTCTACCACCAACCCCGTAGCAAGTACTATTCCGAGTAAGGTTAATACGTTAATAGAAAATCCGCCTATATACATAATAAAGAAGGTAGCGATCAACGAAATCGGAATATCAATCAATGGCCGAATGGCTATCAACCAATTTCTAAAAAAGAAGAAAATAACCATCACAACCAAACTCAACGAAATGATCAATGTTTCTTGTACCTCTTCTAATGACCTTCGAATATTTTTAGTGTTGTCGATTAAAATATTAAACTCGATATCTGTTTTATTACCTTTCTTAATTTGATCTAACCTTTTATTAAACTCATCAGAAATACGGATATAGTTGGCACCGGGCTGTGGAGTAATTGAAATACCAACAGCAGGAACGCCATTGTACTTCCATCCAAATTCTTCTGCTTCAGGCCCCAGTTCTACTTTTGCTACATCCGACAAACGCACAATCCCTGTTGCATCTTCTTTGAGTATCAAATCTGCAAATTGTTTTTCGGTGGTTAATTTTCCAATTGTTCTAATAATCAGTTCCGTGTTATTCCCATAAATCTTTCCAGCTGGTAACTCTACGTTTTCTTTATTGAGTGCTGTTTGAATATCGTTGAATGCAATTCCATAAGCAGATAATTTATCAGGCTTAATCCAGATACGCATGGATGGTCTTTTCTGACCACGAATTTGAACCGCGCTAACTTCGTTAATCGTTTGAAACCTTTCCTGCAAAACGTTTTCAGCATAATCGCTTAATTCCATTAACCCCTTCGACTTACTTTGAATAGCCATGAAAATGATGAAATCACTATTCGCATCTGATTTAGTAACCACGGGAGGTGCATCAATATCCTGAGGAAGATTACGTATAGACTGACTCACTTTGTCTCTCACATCATTTGCTGCAGCTTCTAATGAAACTCCGAGGTTAAACTCAACAGTTATATTACTAGAACCAATGGAACTGGAAGAGCTGATGCTTCTAATACCAGGGATACCATTGATTTGTTTTTCCAAGGGTTCGGTAATCTGACTTTCTATTACTTCTGAATTGGCACCAGTATAATTGGTACTCACACTGATTGTAGGTGGATCAATGGCCGGGTATTCTCTGATTGCTAAAAAGCTAAAGCCAACTACACCGAACAACACAATCATGATGTTCATTACTGTAGCAAGTACCGGCCTTTTTAATGATAGTTCTGATATATTCATGGTATTCCCTAATCAAGATGCATTTATAAAATGGGGATCAACTTATTTAATCATGTCTTCTAATTTCATGACCTTGCGCACTTTTACATTACCATTTGGTCTGGTAAAAAGCACACCGCTTACCACCACTGAATCACCCTCATTAATACCTGTAAGCACTTCAACAGATCCCGTATTTCTTAATCCGGTTGTGATTGGAACGAAAGTGGATTTGCCATTTTTAACAACCACTAATTTCTTCGTTCTTGCTTCAGGAATGATGGCATTTGCTGGTACCATAATGCTCTGGCTATTTTCACCTGCTTCTAAATAAATCTTGGCAAATGCTCCAGGATTTGCTGCACCTTCTAAATAAGCCCGCACTTTTAAATTTCTAGTTAATGTATTTACCTGAGGTTCTGTTGCAAAAATGGTAGCTGTTCTTTTTCCTGCTTTCCCGCCATCTATACCTACTTCAATGGCCTTACCTTTTTTAATCAGGCTACTATAATTTTCAGGAACCGTAAAATCGATCTTTAATTTATTTACTTGCTGAATAGTTGCCACAATGGTTGTTGGGGTAATATAGGCGCCAGGGCTAATTAAACGTAAACCCATCAAGCCATCAAAAGGTGCTCTGATCACAGTTTTATCAATCAAAGTCTGTGTATAAGCAAGATCTGCTTTCAAACTATTCACCTGATTCAATGCAATATCATAATCGTTCTGATTAATGCCACTAATATTCAATAGTTTTTTATTACGGTCTTCTGTAATTTCAGCAAGATGTAATGAAATCTTTGTTTTAGCTATTTGAGCTTGCAGATCTGCATCATTAATTCTGGCAAGTATGGTACCCTTCTGCACCATCTTACCTTCTGGGATATCCAGAAAAATAACTCTACCGCTTACTTCAGGATGTAATTCAGCATATTCATTGGCAACAACGGTACCATTGGCTTCTACTATATTGCTAATTTTTTGGGCTTTGGCAATGATCACATCTACAATAACCGACTGCTGCGCAGGGTTCTGCTTGGGTTCTTCTTTTTTAGTCTTACAAGAAACGGTAAATACTAAAATACAAGCTGCTAAATAAATTGGTTTCAAAGGCTGAAGTTTTGGAAATTAAAGATAGAAATATTTTACCTGTTGGCTTTCAACAATGTATGAATGGTTAAACACGCTTAATTATTCGATAAAAAAACAGGAATCGCATTTTTGAACGTAAATTCATAGGCCTAACATAAAATTGTCATATGTATTTACTCTCCAAAAATTATCCCAAGAAGCGGGCATTTATTACGGGTGCTGCTTCTGGGCTAGGTAAAGCCCTCTCTATTGAGCTTGCACAGGAAGGATGGACCATTGGAATGGCCGATATTAATATGGAACAACTCGCAGAAGTAGCTGCAGAAGTTAGTGGATTAGGGGGCAAACCTATTATGTTTCATTTAGATGTGTCTGATAAAATCGAGTACAAAACAGTATCCGATTCTTTTCTAGAACAAGCTGACGGAATTGATCTTTTATTTAACAATGCCGGTGTGGGTGATGGTGGGGCATTTGAGGAATATGCTTTGGAAAATTACGATTGGATGACGGGAATTAATCAACTAGGTGTAGTATATGGTTGTTTTTATTTCATTCCTGCCATGAAGAAACAAAGGTCTGGTCATATCCTTAACACAGCCAGTGCAGCTGCAATTGGTTGTGCACCTACCATGGGTGCCTATAATATGACGAAAGCCGCCGTGGTTGCCATTAGCGAAACATTATATGGAGAACTGCTCGATTTTAATATCAAAGTTTCTTGCATTCAACCTACCTATTTTAAAACCAATGTGATACAATACGCTCGTGGAGGTGCATTGGTTAAGAAAGCCACACAAATGTTTATTGATAAGTCTGGATTGGAAGCAAAAGATGTGGCAAAAGAAATTCTCACCCGCGCAGGTAAAAATGAATTGTACATCATCCTACCAAAGTCGGCCCATAAAATGTGGCTGATGAAAAGATTGGCACCCATGCGTTTTAGGAAACAAGTAAAAGAACAATTCATGGCTGCGATGAAAAAAGCAATGAAAAGAGCAAAATAAAATATTCAAAAAAATAATATGGACGCTAATCAGATTTTTAGTCTCAAGAATAAAGTAGCCCTGATTACTGGCGCTAGCAAAGGAATTGGTGAATCTATTGCCCGTTTTTTTGCAGCATGCGGGGCGCAGGTGATTATCAATTCCAGAAAACAAGCTGATCTTGATGCCGTATCAGAGAGTATCTGTTCAAATGGCGGCAACTGTATTGGGTATGCTGCCAACGCAGGTGATGTATCTGCTTGCAAAGGACTCATTGAAAAAATTGTTGCCAATTATGGCGGTATCGATATACTAGTGAATAACGCTGCCACAAATCCCGTATTGGGTCCGGTAGATCAATGCGAAGAATGGGCTTTTGATAAAATCATGAGTGTTAATGTGAAAGCTCCTTTTGAATTGAGTAAACTGGTACATCCCCTTATGAAATTAAGAGGAGGTGGCTCTATTATTAATATTAGTTCTGTAGCAGGCATCAGACCAGATCCAGGTTTGGGTATTTATTCTGTTTCAAAAGCTGCATTGAATATGCTCACCAAAGTAACCGCTAAAGAATATGGTGTTGATAATATTCGGGTAAACTCCATCTGCCCGGGATTGATCAAAACAAAATTTTCTGAGGCATTATGGACCAATGAAAAAATGCTTGCACATTTTGTAAAACAAACACCTATTTCTCGAATGGGAACAGTGGATGAAATTGCAGGACTTGCCTTGTATTTAGCATCGGATGCTTCCGCGTATACTACCGGTACTGTTTTTACTGCAGATGGTGGATTAACGATTTAATTAAAAAAGAATGGAAACGATATTTCATACCGAAAGATTAACCGAGCTGGAACCCAAACTTCGGAAATTTGTGATAGAGGATTTGATCCCACTCGAGAAGGATCATCTTACACGCCCTTTTAAACAAACAGAAATCATTCTGCAAGCTAAAAGAGAGGAAGTAAAAGCACTCGGACTTTGGGGATTGCATCTTTCTAAAGAAGAAGGCGGGTTGGGTTTAACACTTTGCGAGTTTGGTCAACTTAGTGAGATTATGTCGCTTGCCCCTTACTACGGACAATATACTTTTAATTGTCAGGCTCCAGATATTGGCAACTATGAATTAATCAGCAGGTTCGGATCTGATGCCATTAAGGATCAGTTTTTGCATCCCTTGTTAGAAGGAAAAATTAGAAGCTGTTTTTCTATGACAGAACCTGAGTTTCCGGGCTCAAACCCTACAAGGCTTGGTACCACTGCAGTTCGTGAGGGTGATGAATATGTGATCAATGGACATAAATGGTTCACTTCTTCTGCTGATGGTGCTGCTTTTGCCATTGTAATGGCAGTAACCAATCCAGAAGCTGCTCCACATGAAAGAGCTAGTATGATTATTGTGCCTACCTATACCCAGGGATTTGAATTGGTAAGAAATATTCCCATCTTCGGGGAAACAGGTGAAGGCTGGGCTAGCCATGCTGAAATTAAGTATAGCAATTGTCGTGTACCCGTTACCAATTTAATTGGTACAGAAGGAATGGGTTTTCGTTTAGCTCAAGAACGTTTAGGACCAGGAAGAATTCATCACTGTATGCGGTGGATTGGGATTGCAGAAAAAGCATTGGACCTTCTTTGCAAAAGAGCCGTAAGCAGAGAAATGGAAGAGGGTGTTATGCTGGGCCAAAAACAATTTATTCAGGGTTTCATTGCAGAGAGCAGAGTAGAAATTGATGCTGCCCGTTTATTGGTTTTGAATACAGCGGATTCAATTGATAAAAGAGGTGCTAAAGCAACCCGTGATCAGATTTCTGGCATTAAATTCTACGTGGCTAATATGTTTCTAAAAGTATTGGATCGTGCCATTCAAGTTCATGGTGGCATGGGCCTCACAGATGAAACGATGTTAGCCAATTTGTATCAACACGAAAGAGGTGCCAGAATATGGGATGGTGCCGATGAAGTGCATAAACAAAGTATTGCAGTACATATTTTAAAGAAATACGGACTTGATCTTAAAAAGAAAAAATGATGCAATTAGATCAACCCATTCCACTCAAACCAGGAGAAGTATTTGATATTGCTACCTTACATAATTACCTGCAAGATCATGTGGCATCTATTGGAAACATAATAGGTATTACCAGATTTCCTGGAGGGTATTCCAATATTACTTATTGCATTGAAACAGCAGATAAAGAATGGGTATTGCGCATGCCGCCAGCCGGGGCACAGATACAATCGGCACACGATATGGGAAGAGAATTTCGGGTGATTGGTTTACTACAACCCCATTATCAGAAAGTACCTGAAGTTGTACATTATTGTGAAAATGCTGCTGTTATTGGTGCTCCCTTTTATATCATGGAAAGAATAAAAGGAGTAATACTCAGAGCCGGCAATGCACCCAGTATGCAAATTGATCCAACACTCATGCGCCAGATATCCATTGCACTGGTTGATAACTTTGTGGAACTGCACTCCATTGATATTATTAAAACACAACTGATCGAATTTGGAAAGCCAAATGGTTATGTAAACAGACAAGTTAGTGGTTGGGTAAAAAGATATTATGCTGCCGAGACCGATACCATTGATCACATGAACAGAATGGCAGAATGGCTCAGTAAAAATTTTCCCAGAGATCAACTACCCACTTTCTTGCATAACGATTATAAATACGATAATGTAATACTTGATCCAAATGATCTTTCTAAAATCATCGGTGTTTTAGATTGGGAAATGGCTACTGTTGGCGATCCATTGATGGATGTGGGTGCAAGCTTGGCCTATTGGTTTGAAGCAGGCGAAGAAGCCATTTTAAAAAACTATAACTTAACCTGGCTACCTGGAAATCTAAGTAGAAAAGAATGGGTTGATTGTTACGCAGAAAAAACAGGCCGTGATGTTTCTGATATCTTATTCTATTATATTTTTGGGTTGTTTAAAAATGCAGTGATTGGTCAGCAGATCTATCACAGATGGAAACAAGGCAATAGTAATGATAACAGGTTTGGTGCTCTATTGCCCCTCATAAAATTATTATCCTTCAAAGCCGTTAACGCATTGGAGCGAAATAGTATTTAATATTTTCGAGGTGCTCCTTTATTGTATTTTTTATTTCTAAATTCCTCGTAATTTTTTTCAATAAAATATCCCAGTTCCAGTTCATTCATTCTTTGTACCATTTCATAATCTGGTCGATACTCTTTCATGAATTCTTCTAATTCGGGATTGGTTAATTTAGTAATTTTTCTCACGAACGCCATACTAAATCGATGGTCGATATATTTATCTTCTTCTTGTTGTAATAATCTTTGTTGTAAACTAGCCAAGCTCTTGTTTCTTTTAAAACGAAACATATTGATGATCTCATCCAGATCGAATCCTACGGTTAAACCACCAGGATTATAGCCGGGGTTTTCGCTTAATCTTAGACCCGGTTTTTTAAAGTCGAAAATTTTAGCGTAGTCTTTTCTATTTTGAACTGAATCGAGTTTATAATAGCTGTTGCGCACTTTCACTTCAGGAAGATCGAAGGAACGAACATGTATCATCACATCAAAATTTTCATTGTTCGAAATGGTATCAACGGGATACTTCATGGTTGATTTGCCAATCATACTAAACCAAATGCTGTCTTTTACCGAAACCCTGATCTCATACCTTCCTAATGAATCGGTAGTGGTTCCTTTGCCAGATGTACTAATTACGGCAACAGCTTCCAGAGGCCTTCTGGCAGAAATATCAAAAACCCTTCCTTTGATAGTTAGATACTGGGCATTTGCATTCTGAACAAAAAAAATAGTGCAGATCAACAACCAACAAATAATGATGTGTAGCCTTTTTCTCAAAAATTCGAATTAAGCTGTAATATTAAATCAGTAAGCTCAGAGTACAAGAATAGGAAATCGAATTAACTTGTTTTTTGCAGAATCTTATTCTAAAACTTGGTATCGATGATATAAGGAAGCATTAATCGCCAAGTTGGCCAGTCGTGTACAATGTCTTGTCCCCATACTTCCAGGTCGTACCATATTCCTTTATTATATAATATACCAGCGAATCTTTTGGCTGCTTCAGGGTCTTCGTGGGCACCACTTCCTGTGAAAATATGTATATGGTGACTAGCCTTGATCTTATCTAAATAATAATTGTCATCCAAAGTAGGCAGATAGTGTTCAGGGCTATTATAGAAAACCTGATCATCCCAGAAGCCTTTTGTGTATTCGGTTAAATTATATACACCACTTAAGCTAATAGCTCCGTTAATAATATCTGGACGCTTTAAAAATAAGTTCATGGCATGCAAGGCTCCAAAGGAAGCACCGCAGGTATAAATCATAATCTCTTTACTGGTTGTGTTACGAATAAATGGAATCACTTCATTGTACACATATTCGTTGAACTGATTATGCCGAATACCCTTATGTTCGGGCACCATTTCATTGTTCATCCAACTCTCTTTGTTCATACTATCGATACTGTACACACGTAACTTACCGGCATTAATTTGAGGAGCCAATGCGTCTATCAATTGAAATCGGTCGTATTCTAAATAATCTGCAGCAGCCGTAGGAACCAATAATAAGGCAAAGCCATAATGTCCGTAAGAAACAATGGGCATTTCTCTATTCAGTGCCGGGCTGTACCAGGAATTAAAACTTTTTTCCATAGGATAATTCTTTGATGTTCGACGTGCTAGAATGTCTGGTAAAATTAATTACTCAAAACAATTTTTTCTAATTTCTTTCCAAAGGTCGCGATAACATTGGGCTGCATAACTACTTTTAGCGTAGGTTTCAAGCGGTGCTTCCTGAATGCCCATTTTCTCAACATCACTTAAATAAGGGATATAACTCTTCAAGAAAATTTTATCCTTATAGAATTCCTGCATCACTTCATGATGCAAATTCTTGCGATGGTCAACCATGCTAAAGAAGCATTTGATTTTTTTAATATCCACCGCATTCTCTTTACAATAATCTATTACAGTATCATAAGATCGAATAGATAAAGTTGTAGGAATATTGGGCATCATGATCCAATCGGCTGCCACAAAAATGGCTTCATGTAATAATGAAATACCCGGAGGACAATCCAGTATTACAACATCGTAGTCATTTTTTAAGCCCGATAATAAGGAAGCTATTTTTTTCTTTGATTGCTTCATGTCATTTAATAAAAGATCCGCATGCCTTGCAGAAAGGTCTGCAGGAATGATACTCAATCCTTCATAATTCGTGTCCTGAATTGCCTGGGAAAGTTCGAGCTCCCCATTCAACAATTTTTTCGACTCATTTTTTAAGGTAGTACTACTACCAAAATAAAACGAGGCAGAACCTTGTGGATCCAGATCCCAAACAAGGGTCTTATATCCTTCTTTTGCAGATAAATAAGCAAGATTAACAGCGGATGCAGTTTTCCCAACACCGCCCTTCAAATTGTAAATTGCAAGTGTGATCATACTCTAAGATACAAGAATTTTAAAAAGACTGTACTAACCAGCCTAGTAATATAGAACCTAATACAATAAATGGTGCTGGAACTTTATGGCTATTCAGTAAAAGAAAGGTAATAATCACAACTCCCAACTCCATAAATCCAATGGCTTTCCCTTCCAAAAGAGGGAACAGGAAATTATCCTTGATTAAATAACAGGTAGCTCCGGCCATAATACCCACAACAGCGGCATTAATTCCTTCCAACGATCGAAAAATCACGGCATACTTCTTTAAATTATGCCAGACCGGGAAAAAAAATAAGACCAATAAAGCACTTGGTAAAAAGATGGCGATGGTGCCAATAATGCAGCCAATGAGCTGAAGCCCAGGGCCCTGATCGGCCAAAAGCATACCGCCTGTAAACGCGCCTATCGAAAATACCGGACCCGGTATGGCACGTACAATACCTGAACCTGTAAGAAAATCTTTTTTATCCATCTTCAATACTTCCCGTCCGGATTTCAGTACCTGTTTAGTTTCGGGCCTTGTTACATATTGCTCATACATCAAAGGCATCAACACATCTCCACCGCCAAATACCAGACTACCATTTCGAAAAGTCATTTCAAATAAGTTGAAGGGTTTTCTATTAGGCCAGTTATTTCGGGTTGCCGTTTCTGAGAGATAACCTGCCATACCAAATATTGCCAAAAAGATGAGGATATTGCCCCATTTAATTTGTTTGGGTGGTATGCCTTTTTGAGGAATTCGTCGGTCACTAAAATTGGTGGTAATCCCCGCAACCAGAATTAACCCCGGGAAAACCCAAGGCGTTTTAAAAGCCAGAAAAGTAACTAAAGTTGCCACTATCATTATCACCTGAGTGATGGTATTATGTATCGCTATTCCAAAAATCCGAAAGGTTGAATACACAATAAACCCGATCGCCATGGGTTGTACAAATTGAAAAATTCCTTGAGGAAGACTTTTATCATCCATGTAATCAATCAGAAATGATAAGGCTCCCATGATAATACTTGCGGGAATAATCCAGAAGATGAGGGTCCAGATAGCGAGTGAAAGTCCACCACGCTTATAACCAATCAGGGTAAGGGTTTGTGTAGATGATGCTCCTGGAAGAAATTGACAAAATCCATTGTATTCCATCAACTCTTCTTCTGTAAGATCTTTTCTTTGATGCACAAAAGTTTTCATCATCATACCCATATGGCCCTGCGGACCACCAAATGCGGTAATACTATGCAATAGCACCGCTTTTAAAAAAGGTATATGTCGAAAGAGTTTCAAATGCTTCGATTGGTAAATTGGCAACAATTATTTTTTTAGTCCGATCTCTCTTAACCTTTCATCAAGGTACTCACCAGCAGTGATATCATCGTACAATTTTGGATGATTCTGATCGATACAAGAATCCAGACAAGCCAAACTCATTTCACTTCGTGGATGCAGAAAAAAAGGCATCGAGAATCTACTGGTATGCCAAAGATCTCTGGAAGGATTTACCACCCGATGCGGGGTACTCTTTAATCGATTGTTGGTTAATCTTTGTAACATATCGCCCACATTTACCACGATCTGTTCGGGCAAAGACGTAACGCCAATCCATTCGCCTTTTTTGGTAAGTACCTGCAATCCGTCTGCCGAAGCCCCTACTAATAAAGTAATCAGATTGATATCTTCATGTTGTTCTGCGCGAATGGCACTCTTGGGTTCAGATATGATGGGTGGATAATGTATGCATCTTAAAATGCTATTACCTTTTTCAATATAGCCAGTAAAATAATTTTCATCCAACCCTAGAAATAATGCAATGGCTTCTAATAAAGACTTACCGCTTTTTTCAAAATATCTGTATGCTTCTAAAATGGTTGGATTGAATGCTGCAATTTCATCTACCTGCACATTATCTGTATAGTTTGCCTGTAAGGGATCGTTGGGTGAAACTGTTTGTCCGTATTGAAAAAATTCTTTTAAATCTGGTGCTTCACTACCTTTTGCGTGCTCTCTGCCAAAGCTTGTATAGCCACGCTGGCCAGCAAGTTCGGGTATTTCATATTCTAATTTTTTTTCTAAGGGCAGAGAAAAGAATTCCTGTACATATTGGTATTGTTTTTTAATTAATTCATCGGGGATACCATGATTTTTTACAGCCACAAATCCTACTGTTTCATAAGCAATTCCTAATTTCTGAATAAAGCCTGCTTTTTTTTCGGGGTCACCACTTAAGAATTCCGCCAAATCAACTACGGGTATGCTCATATTAGAATTGTTTAGATTAATTTATGCTTGTTAAAAATACAAAAGAACAAGCAAAGAGTTTTGTATGAATAAATGAAGCATATTGCAAGTACTTTATGAAAACACCTATGAAGCAGATTTTGAATTACCTCTCGATTTTAGTTTTTCTGGTATTAGCAAGTTGTGCTAAGCCGCCTCAAAAATTTGAAGAGCAAGAAACCTATCAGTTTAAAACAGATAATGGTAAACCCAACTATGCAGATCTGCATTTCTGGGCAGCACATCCTTATAAAAACGATCCATCAGATAGTATCCCTAAACCCCTGAGAGCCTCTTATAGAAAGGATTCTACGGTAGATATATTTTTCATTCACCCTACTAGTTATACTGCTGTAGAGAAAAGCTTTGGCTGGAATGCCAACCTGGAAGATGCTGCATTAAATGGAAAGACCGATTATGGTTCAATATTATATCAGGCAAGTATTTTTAACCAGGCGGGAAGGGTTTTTGCACCTAGGTATCGACAGGCACATTTGTCGGCATACTTTCCTAAAAACCTATCTGATAGTATGGAAGCCATGAAGGCTTTTGAACTGGCTTATCAGGATGTAAAAACTGCTTTCGAATTTTATTTGGCTAATTACAATGGTGGAAGACCCATTGTAATTGCATCTCATAGCCAGGGTAGTACCCATGCGAAAAGATTATTAAAAGAATTTTTCGACAATAAAACCCTCAAAAATAAATTGGTGGCTGCTTATGTAATTGGGATGGTATTCGACCCCAATTATTTAACCAGTATTCCGGTTTGCCAAAGTCCAAATCAAACAGGATGTGTATGTGCATGGAGAACCTATAAAAACGATTATATTCCGCCTTTTGTAGAACGAGAACAAATACATTCTATAGTAACCAATCCACTTACCTGGGATGCCAATATTCCACATGCCGATAGAGATGTAAATAAAG
>JANYEA010000114.1 GCA_025363385.1 Bacteroidota bacterium
ACTGCTGAATATGAATACAGGTTCAACAGAAGAAACAGAAGGAAGGGATTATTCAATGATGTTTTACAAAGAATGATTCATCAAATTCCACATCCTTACAACTACCTAAAAACACTTTGCGTTTATAATACCTAATCCTAACTTTTAAAATTAAATAATTACATGAAAAGCTATCAATTCCTATACTCGGAGCCAATTAGGATGTATCAGGTAATGATCATTACATTTTTCCTGCTTGCATTACTGATTATTATCCCTTCTTTACCCTTTTATTCCAAAATCGAGCCCCTTTTGATCTTGGTTTTTTTAGCACTCCCAGTGAGTGTGGGATTCCTATTCTATTTTTATTATATCAGAACCGAGATTCCTTGCCTGGTAACTACCACACCCACAAGTTTATTAATTGAATTATCAAAGACAGATCAATTTGCAAAAAATAAAGAGCTCTTAATTCCATTGGAAAGCATCAAGAGTGTAAAAGAGGATGTAATGCCTAATAAAAATTTAACTGCATTTTACTCCATCCATTTTATAAAAAATAGGACCAGTATCCGGTTAACCCAAGTTAATACTATTTCAAAAGAAGATTTATCTGCATTTTCAAATGCCCTCAATGCACAAGTGAATCATTTCAATAGCAGCATTGTAGACAACCAATCAAAACAAATTCAGGTAAAGAAGGGTAGTTATGTCAATTCCTGGTGGGCCAAAGTATTTACTGGGGGCGTTTATTTTTCACTATTACTATTCACCTTGATCTGGATAGCAGACAGCGAAGATATCAGTTGGTCGACCGCCCTAAAATTTTATGGATTCTGTTTTTTATGGTTACTCAGTTTTCATAATAGAATAAATGAATAATCCGGCCGAAAGAAACTTTCTGCCGGATTATAGCCGAGCGCGTTAATGTAAACCTGAGATATTAGAAACAGTTCCTGTTTCATTGATCTGGAGAATAGTTTTTTTACCTGCTTTTTCCATAGATACATAATAATTAATTTCCTGATCAGCATTTACTATTACAATGCATTCCAATAAAGAATAAGTAGGATATGCATAATTACCAGTCAGGGTTTTTAAAGCAGCTTTTGGCAGTTTATCAAAATCAAAACTTTTACTGCTGGCCAAAAAATCGCCCTCAGGCGTATAGAAGTACTCGGTATTTTGTCCGTTCAATGCCACACTGGCTTTTTGAAAATTGTCGGCGTATTTCCAATTCACTAAGGTGGTTCCTTTGTTCAGTTTGTTCATTTCTTTAAATGATCGAACATTGTCTGGAGCATTTGATGCAAATGAATATGTACTAATAAAAAGGGTAACCAGTGCTGCGAAGAATAACTTTTTCATGATGTTTGTTTTAAGGTTATGATGTATAATTTTTCAATTTGATTCACCTAAATTAGTTCGCTAAAAAAATGGGTGGAATGAATTGTGACTAAAAACAGCATCTACATAACTGCAAGTATAAACGGTGTTAATGCCCGGGTTAACGAATGTTAAAACTTTCCTGAATCTCAATCATATCAGTCTTTTCAAAGGAATTCATAATGTTTTCTTAAATAGCATAAACAAAGTATAAAAATGGGGCATTGGTTTACAAGTGGAATGAACCAGTCATTTCAAGGGGTAAAACAAAAAGCCTTTCAGGCAACTGAAAGGCTTTTTTATAAAAAATATAGTTGGTTATAGGAATTTTAAAACTGCAGCGCCCATGGCATCAGTACCTAAAATCTGTTCTGGTTTAGTTGACTTATCAGCAATATCTACCGTTCTGAATCCTTGTTTCAAAACCTGATCTACTGCACTAATAATCAATTCTGATTCTTCCTTCATACCAAATGAAATATCCAGCAATAAAGCTGCTGAAAGAATTGAAGCCAAAGGATTTGCGATTCCCTTACCGGTAATATCATGCGCAGAACCATGAATAGGCTCATATACACCAGTACCATCACCAATGGATGCAGATGCTAACATCCCCATAGATCCGGCAATTTGCGATGCTTCATCGGTAAGGATATCGCCAAATAGATTCGCTGTTACTACCACATCAAAACGACATGGATTTTTAATGAGCATCATTGCTGTAGAATCTACAAACTGGTGTTCTACTTCTACATCTGGATACTCCAACGCAAGTTTCTGAATAACTTCTCTCCACAAGCGACTCGTTTCCAACACGTTTGCCTTATCTACAGAGCAAAGTTTTTTCTTTCTGGTTCTTGCTGCTTCGAATGCTTTTCTGCCAATACGTTCTACTTCATATTTGCTATACTCTGCAACATCATAAGCCGTATCACCATCATTCTTTCGACCCTTTTCTCCAAAATAAATATCACCGGTTAATTCTCTAAAAAATAAAATATCGGCACCCTTTAAAATTTCTGGTTTAATACTGGATGCACTTAATAATTCATCGAATAATTTAATCGGACGAAGATTGGCATACAAACCCAATTCCTTGCGCATCTTCAATAAACCTTGTTCAGGTCTAACTTTTGCAGAAGGATCGTTGTCGTATTTAGGGTGACCCACAGCACCAAATAAAACAGCATCTGATTGGCGCATTTTTTGTAAAGACTCTGCAGGTAAGGCTTCGCCAGTTGCTTCAATAGCCACGTGACCAATCAAGGCTTCATCATAATGAAAAGTATGACCAAATTTTATTGCAATAGCATCCAAAACTTTTTTACCTACTGCTGTTACTTCCTGTCCAATACCATCTCCTGGTACAATTAATATGTTCTTAGTTGCCATAGTATTCCAATATTTGAATAGTGATTTATTTGTTAATCGATAGTGTTAAGCATTTTCTGAGTAGCTTTTATTGCCGATACGGTTTGGTCGCTATCCAGTCCACGTGTTTTAAATTCTTTACCATTGTGCATCCAGGTGATGATAGTTTCACACAAGGCGTCTGACTTACCCCCAGGTGGGATGCGAACTGCGTAGTCTGTTAATTGTGGTAACAGTATTTTTTTAGAGGCATATACTTTTTTTAGCGCATTCATAAATGCATCGTACTGGCCATCACCTTGTGCATTCTCTTCAAAAATTTCTTCCCCAATTAAAATTTTAATGGTTACAGAAGGTCTTAGGTTTTTTGAATGGGTAAGTACATAATTTTCTACCTGCACTTTTTCTTCAATGGTATTACTGTCTAATACATCCGAAATGATATAAGGTAAATCCGCTTGCGTAACCGTTTCTTTTCTATCGCCCAATTCAATGATCCGTTGGGTAACTTTTTTAAGATCTTCATCCGCTAACTGAATCCCTAACTCTTTTAAATTATTTTCAATATTGGCCTTACCACTGGTTTTACCCAAGGCATATTTACGCTGACGGCCAAAACGTTCTGGCATCAGATCATTGAAATAGAGGTTATTCTTTTTGTCGCCATCTGCATGGATTCCTGCAGTTTGTGTAAACACGTTTTCACCTACCACAGGTTTATTCGCTGGAATTCTAAACCCAGAAAATGTTTCCACCAGTTTACTTACAGAGTATAAAGATTTTTCATTTACCGAAGTCTTCACTTCTTTCATATTGTCGTGCAATACAGCCACAGCACTTGCCAGAGAAGCATTACCTGCTCTTTCGCCCATACCGTTAATGGTAAGGTGCAAACCCTTCGCCCCTGCCTTTACGGCTTCTAATACATTGGCGGTGCCAAGGTCGTAATCGTTATGCGCATGAAAATCGAAGTGAATGGCAGGATATTTATTTACCAGCTCTGACACAAATTCAAAGGTTTCCCTTGGCGTTAATACTCCTAAGGTATCTGGCAATAAAATTCTTTCGATGGGTTGATTTTGTATAAAATCGAGATAGTGGATCACATAATCTTTCGAATGACGCATTCCATTACTCCAATCTTCTAAATACACATTACTCTTTAAACCCTTCTCCTTAGCCAGCTTCAACACAGCAGCGATTTCTGCAAAATGTTGTGCTTCAGTTTTCTTTAATTGATGCGTTAAGTGATTCAATGATCCCTTCGTTAAAAGGTTCATCACTTTAGCACCAGCGTCCAGCATCCAATTCACAGAAACGTCACCATCTACAAAAGTTAATACTTCTACACGGTCGATATAACCGTTCTCTTTAGCCCAGTCGGTAATTTTTTTTACCGCTTGAAACTCTCCTTCCGAAACTCGAGCAGATGCAATTTCAATTCTATCTACGTTCAGGTCGGTTAATAAAAGTTTGGCGATGGTTAATTTTTCTGATGCCGAAAAACTAACTCCGCTGGTTTGTTCACCATCGCGAAGCGTGGTGTCCATGATCTCTATATGTCTTTGTGGCTGTTTCAATTTTATCGTTTATTCGATTGAAAATTAGATACTATGCGTAGTTGCGAAGGCTTTAATATCTTCTTTCATCGCCTGCAAATAATCAATATCATCAAATCCATTTATCAGATTGTTTTTCTTATAACCATTGATAGTAAATGATTCAGTAGCGCCAGTTGCTGCTAATTTGATGGTTTGCGCATTAAGATCAACCGTAATACTTGTAGCGGGATCTGCTTCTATTGCTTTAAAGATCTGAACTAAAAATGCTTCAGAAACCTGCACAGGAAGGATCCCTACATTGATGGCATTCCCTTTAAAAATATCTGCGAAGAAACTAGACACGACACAACGGAATCCATAATCATAAATAGCCCAGGCTGCGTGTTCGCGGCTACTTCCACTTCCAAAATTGGTTCCGCCGACTAATATTTTACCACTATAAATAGGGTTATTCAACACGAAATCTTTTTTAGGAGACTCATCATTATTATATCTCCAGTCGCGAAATAAATTATCGCCAAATCCTTTTCTTTCAGTTGCTTTTAAAAAGCGGGCAGGTATAATTTGATCGGTATCTACGTTCTCAATAGGCAATGGTACTGCAGTGCTTGTTAAGACGGTGAATGTATCGTAAGCCATTTTTAATATTTGATAAGTTGATTAAAATTGTTCGCTCCCTATATTATAAAAATTCTCTTGGATCTGTTACCACACCTGTAACGGCAGCAGCAGCAGCTACGTATGGACTAGCTAATAATGTTCTACTTCCCGGGCCCTGACGGCCTTCGAAGTTTCGATTACTGGTACTAACTGCATATTTACCCGCGGGTATTTTATCATCGTTCATAGCCAAACATGCAGAGCAACCGGGCTGACGTAATAAGAAACCAGCTTCGGTTAAAATATCCAGAATACCTTCTTCTTTAATTTGTGCTTCTACAATATGTGAACCCGGAACAATCCATGCAGTAATATGGTCTGCTTTTTTTCGTCCTTTTACTATGGATGCAAAAGCACGAAAATCTTCGATGCGCCCGTTTGTACAACTTCCAATAAATACATAATCCACTTTCTTTCCGATCATTAATTGATCTTCTTCAAAGCCCATATACTTTAAAGATTTTTCGTAAGTAGCTACGCCACCTGCAAGGTCAGTTGCTTTAGGAATATGTTTAGAAATACCCATGCCCATTCCTGGGTTAGTACCATAAGTAATCATGGGTTCAATATCGGCTGCTTCAAAATTGTATTCTTTGTCAAAGCTTGCACCCGCATCGGTTTTTAACGTTTTCCAATAAGCCAGGGCTTTATCCCATGCTGCTCCCTTTGGTGCTTTTTCTCTGCCATTGATATACTTGAAAGTAGTTTCGTCAGGTGCAATCATACCGCCACGTGCACCCATTTCAATACTCATATTACAAACCGTCATTCTTCCTTCCATGCTCATCTTCTCAAATACATCTCCTGCATATTCTACAAAATATCCGGTAGCACCTGCAGTGGTTAATTGAGCAATAATATAAAGCGTTACATCTTTAGGAGTAACTGCTTTACCCAATTGGCCATTTACATTGATGCGCATTTTTTTTGGCTTGGGCTGCATGATACACTGAGAAGATAATACCATCTCTACTTCGGAAGTACCAATACCAAAAGCTATGGCACCAAATGCACCGTGTGTGGAAGTATGTGAATCACCACATACAATTGTCATACCAGGAAGGGTAATTCCATTCTCTGGTCCAACTACGTGTACAATCCCATTTTTAGGATCGCCCAAACCCCAATGTGAAATACCATATTTCGCAGAGTTTCTTTCTAATGCTTGTAACTGATTAGCAGAAAGTGGATCCGCAACGGGAAGGTGTTGATTAATTGTCGGAGTGTTGTGATCGGCTGTTGCAAAAGTGCAATCAGGAAACATCACATCAATACCCCTGCTCTCTAATCCTAAAAAAGCTACTGGACTAGTTACTTCGTGAATAAAATGGCGGTCGATAAAAAATACATCTGGTCCGTCTTCAATCTTACGAACCACGTGTGCATCCCACACTTTATCAAACAGGGTACTTGGCTTATTGCTCATGCTTATTTTTTTGAAATATTTTATTGGGAAATTCTGTTCCCACAAATTTAAATGCTTTATTTATGACTTATTTATACTTATTTTGACAATTCTTAATACCTAATAAGTATCAATGGAACTTCGTCATCTACGCTATTTCCTCACATTAGCCAAGGAATTGAGCTTTACCAAGGCTTCAGAAAAGCTATTTATTGCCCAACCCCCATTGAGTAGGCAGATCAAGGAATTAGAAACAGAACTCAACACTCAGCTTTTCAATAGAAATAATAAGAAGGTGGAACTAACTGAGGCAGGAAAGTTTTATGTGAAGGAAATTAGTCAACTTTTGCAATCACTCGACAGAATTAATTTAAAAGCGCAAAAGATCGGGCAGAATATTAGTGGTGAATTTCGCATTGCTTATATAAGCTCTACTTTTTCGGGAGATATAACAGAACTGGTAAAATTTTTATCTGCAAAATATCCTTTTGTAAATTTTAGATTATACGAAGTACCCACAGTAGAACAAGTGGTTGGATTGGAACAAGGGAAAATTGATCTGGGCATTATTCGTGCTCCGCTCTATTCACCAGAAATTAATTCAAGGTTATGGTTCAGGGATAGTTTTTCGTTGGTGTATAATAGAAATAAAGTTAGCATCAAGTCAGAAAACGAGATTATCAAATGGAGAGATGAGACATTTGTTTTTTTCAATAAAGAGTATGCGCCATTTTATTACGACACATTGATAGAGATCTGCGCCAAATATGGATTTGCGCCAAAGATTGTACACGAATCAAACAATATTTCTTCCATTATTCAACTGGTAAAAAATGGATTGGGCATTTCCATTGTACCTACGAATATTGTAAAGAGTCATAATTATCCTGAGTTAGGGTTTCTGGAATTAAAAAAATTGAATTATTATACAGACATTTTATTAGCAACTCCTAAACTCAGTGATTCGGAGATTGCGCAGGAAGCGATTACTTTTTTACTGAAATAAAGACCTATTTTCTAATACATGCATATACCCACCCTTGCTCCTTCTTGGAGGAGATTTACTTTTTAATTTTTAATTTTTAATTTTTAATTTTAAAGATGGATCTTCTAGAGGCACTGTTAAAAATTCTTCCAGCTGAAAAAGTAAAGTCAAGACTCACTGATAGATATAGTTATGCCAGCGATGCAAGCTTTTATTATTTAGTACCGCGAGCAGTTGTTCAACCTGCAACTTTAGAAGAAATCAGATCGCTTTTTGTTGTATCCCATCAAACTAAAACCCCATTGGTTTTTAGGACGGCTGGGACCAGTTTATCGGGCCAATCTATTACCGATGGCATATTGGTTGATCTAAGTAGATATTGGCAAAATGCTTCTGTGATAGATCAGGGTGCAGCTGTGAAAGTGCAACCGGGAATTATTGGCGCACAGGTAAATCAAATACTTAAAAAATGGGGGCGTAAAATTGGCCCAGACCCTGCATCCATTAATGCAGCCATGATGGGCGGCATACTTTCCAATAATAGTAGTGGCATGTGTTGTGGGGTTGCGGGCAACGCGTATCATACTTTAAGATCCATCGCTTTTATGCTAACTGATGGAAGTTTTTATAATACAGACCTTTCGGATGATTACCAAAGATTTCAAAATGAACAAGCAGTTATTTTTGAGGGTATCAAAAAACTTAGAACTCAATTAGTATCTAACACTGTTTTAGTTAGTAGGATTCGAAAAAAATATGAATTAAAAAATACAGTAGGATACAGTATCAATGCATTTATTGATTTTGAACATCCCTTAGATATTCTTGCACATATTTTAATTGGATCAGAAGGAAGCCTGGCATTTATAGCAGAAGCTATTTTAGAAACACTTCCAGACTTTGCCTACAAAGCCACAGCAATCCTCTATTTTGAAACACCGCTTATTGCCTGCAATGCGATTGCTGGTTTGAAATCAACCGGTGCTGCTGCACTAGAATTAATGGATCGAGCAGCACTACGATCTATAGAAAATCATTCTGATGCACCAGCCGCCATCAAGGGATTGCCTGCACAATCCACAGGTATTTTATGTGAGTATCAGGCAAGTTCATCTGAAGAATTAGATGCAATATTGGAATCTTCCACAACTGTTTTAGCATCGCTTACCACGATCTTACCTTATCAGTTTACAAAGAATCCAGATCAACAAGCAAAGTATTGGAAACTCAGAAAAGGAATGTATCCTTCGGTAGCAGCAGCAAGAGAAAAAGGATCCAGCATTTTATTAGAAGACATTGCATTTCCCATTGAAGTATTGGGAGCAGCAGTAATAGATGTGCAGGCATTAATGATTAAATATGGTTATGAGAATGGAATCATATTTGGTCATGCCAAAGAAGGAAATCTACATTTCATTATATCACAATCAATGAACCAGGCTTCAGATATTGTAGCTTATGAAAATTTTGCAAAAGACTTAGCAGTCTTGGTACTGGAAAAATACCAGGGTTCTTTAAAAGCAGAACACGGCACAGGAAGACAAATAGCTCCATTCATAGAAGACGAATGGGGAACAGAAGCTTATGAAATCATGCAGCAATTAAAATATTTGCTCGACCCGCATCAATTATTGAACCCAGGCGTGATTATCAATGCTGATAAAAATTGCCATATCAAAAATTTAAAGTCACTTCCTATTATAGAAGATGAAGTTGATAAATGTATTGAATGTGGTTATTGCGAGCACCGATGCCCCAGTAGAGAATACACACTTACACCTAGAAGAAGAATTGTTGTACGCAGGGCTTTGCAGCGATTGTTAAAAGCAAATGATCGTTCTAATTATAATCAGTTATTAAAAGAATATCAATTCGATGGTTTAGATACATGTGCGGTAGATGGATTATGTGCTTTGGAATGCCCGGTGGATATTAATACCGGCGATTTGGTAAAAAGGCTTCGGAGAGAAAGTAATTCCACCCTCGCAAATTCATTTGCACTAATACTTTCAAAGCATTTCAGCAGTTTAGAAAAGCTCGTAAAAATTGCTTTGGAAACTGGAAATATCACAAATAAAATATTTGGCAAAAAAGCTATGCCCAATATTACCAGATCTATCAGGAATATTGTTCCGAAATTTCCTTTATGGACGGATGAAATTACCGGGCCCATTCAATATAGTGGTCATGAAATAGATAATCCAACTGCCGTGTTTTTTAATGCATGTATCAGTAGGATCATGGGAGCAGATAAAGAATCTTCAGAGTCAACCGTTGAAATTGCAGTGCGTGTATCAAAAAGAGCGGGCATTGATTTATTGGTTCCCAAGGATCTTAACGGTACTTGTTGCGGGCAGATTTTTTCATCGAAAGGATTTTCGGATGCGCACAGGCATACCGTGAACCAAACCATTGAAAAGCTTTGGACATGGACCAGAGAGGGAAGTTTGCCAATAGTTATGGATACTACTTCCTGTACCAATTCTTTATTAGGCAGCAGACCTTATTTAAGCAAAGAGAACCTGGAAAGATTCGATAAAATGCAGATCCTCGATATTATTGATTTTTTAGCGGATACTGTTCTGCCAGCTTTAATCATTACCCAACCTAAAAACAAAATTGTATTTCATCCTGTATGTAGTAGTTATAAAATGAATTTATTAGGCAAGATGAAATCTATAGGAAAAGCATGTGCTATTCAAGCGGATTTTCCGGTAAATGCGGGTTGTTGTGGTATGGCCGGCGATCGCGGATTTTATTATCCCGAATTAACTGTAGCAGCCACCAGAAAAGAAGCAGAAGAAGTATTATCAGTTAATTATGATGGTTACTATTCTTCGGGTAAAACCTGTGAAATGTCTATTTCAAAAACTGTAGCAAAAAACTATCGTTCGATACTTTATCTATTGGATGAAGTGAGTGAATAATTATAAACCGGATAAAGCTTTTAGCAAAATTCTCAAGCTCCAGATGATTACTAAACTTCCTACTGAAATAAACATTGTTTTCAGAGGAAGTTTGCCTGCGAGTTTAGCAGCAATAGGTGCTGCTAAGGTACCTCCGATGATTAAGCCAACAATGATTTGCCAATGACTGATGCCCAGCATAGAGAAAAAAGTAAGTGCACTTGCCAGGGTAACAAAAAACTCTGTGATGCTTACTGTACCAATAACAAACCTGGGTGTACGACCTTTTGAAATGAGGGTACTGGTTACCAAAGGCCCCCAACCGCCGCCGCCAAAAGAATCCAGGAATCCTCCAGCACCTGCCAGCCAACCCGCATTTTTCACTTTCTGTGGTTTCTTATTTTTCTTAAATGCTGCATAAAAAATACGCACCCCCAAAACCAAAGTATAAGCAGCTAATACGGGTCTGATATATTTTGCATATTCATCACCAAACTTCGATAATAAATAAGCACCTACAATAGCTCCTATTACACCTGGAATTAATAGGGCTTTAAATAACTTTTTATTTACGTTACCAAATCGATAGTGGCTATATCCCGAGGCACCACTGGAAAACATTTCTGCTGTGTGAATACTGCCACTAATAGCTGGGAGGTTTACGCCTAAAGACAGTAATATGGTGGTACAAGTAACCCCATATCCCATTCCTAAAGCACCGTCAACTAACTGAGCAAGAAACCCTGCAAATATCATCCAGTAAAAAATGGAATCAAATTGTGCAGGAATGGTTTTTACAGCATCCAAAATATTGTGAAAAGGGATATAGGAAAGAATAAAATATCCTATAAACATAAAGAAGAATGCAAACACAAATTTAGAGGCAATACTTCTCCATTTCTTTTCTGCGCTTTCATAATCTGCTTCCCTATCGTCTACTAGGCTCTTGGTAATTTTATTGAGTTTGTTCACTTTGGAAGTAAAATTTCCTTTCAGCCTATTACGAAGCTCTTCCATATTTTCGAGCAAGTCATTTAGCTCAAGAGGTATTGCATCATTTAAAACTTCTTTCAAACGTTTCGCAATAGTGGGTGACTTTCCATTTGTTGAAATAGCAATTTTTAAATTACCCTTTTGAACAATAGAGCTTAGATAAAAATCACAAAATTCTGGCTTATCAGCCACATTTACCAATACACCTGCAAGCTTTGCGTCTTTATATATTTGTTCACTTACTTGTAAATCGTTCACTGCTGCAAAAACCAGGTTGGCACCATGCAAATCAGTGGCTTCATATTTTTTTAAAGAAACATGTATATTCTGATGTATTATCGACAATTGATCAATTCGATGATCTAATGATTCTGTAATTATATGTATGATCGTTTCAGGTGCATTATTAATAATTGCGTTGAGCTTTTCTAAGGCCACATTTCCTCCACCAATCAATAATACAGAAAGGTTTTCTAATTTAAAGAAAACCGGGAAGAGTCTATTTGTATCAACCTTTTGTTTAGTTGACTGTTCTTGTTTTGTCACTGAAATAACTGTTTCTTGCTCCTGAATCAAAATAGGTGTATTAATCTGTTAAATGCAGCGCAAATTTAAGGGTCCCTATCGATAATCCTATTATTTTAGTAGACTTATTTTGTTAATAAACCATCGATTGTAATTGCTGTATAGTAAAGTGCTCCAATTGTTGGGCCGCCTGCATATTGGAAATACCTATTATTGAAGATATTTGAGCCTCCCACTTTAATTGACGCTTTGAGCGAAGGCAACCTAAGAGTTACCTGAGCATCAACGGTATTAAATGCAGGCACATCACCATTAACTAGTGGGCTTTCCCATAAATAGGCATCCTGCCATTTCCAAACAATGTTGAACCCAAAATTTCTGAATAATTCTCTGTTGCCAAATGCCAGGTTAGTTCCCCAGTTAGGAGTATTAAAACCAGTTACAAACACATCATTGGTTTTATTTTGTTTGATATTATTATAGTTGATATTGGTTGAGATACTAAAAGTTTTATAAAAGTTCCACGACAAACCAAGTGCAGAACCATAATTGATATAGTCGTTTTTGGCATTGGTGAAAACACGATACCTGGTTTGCTTATTACGATTAGCTGCTAGCATATCGATCACGG
>JANYEA010000006.1 GCA_025363385.1 Bacteroidota bacterium
CTTCTTATATCAACCGTTTTAGATGGCGCTAAAGGGGACGGATTGTAAGAAATAGGAAATAGATTTGGGTAGTTCACAGGATAATCTTTGAACTGTTCCATCAAACTATTGATTTCATATACATTTAACTTCATTGGCTGAGTAGAATCGCCATAAGCACCTCTATAACTTAACACCAAAACAGCTGAATCAACCTTGATACTATCTTTTGTTCCTGTCATGAAATAGGGATATCCATTGGCAGCAACTTCAAAATATAAGGCTCCAGTTGATTTTCCAAAAATAGGGTCGTTTGTAATTGCCCCTAATACATGGATATCAGATTTATAAACCCTGATAGTATCTAGGTCATCATAACTATCTGTAATTACAGAATAAGTAGTGTCTAAAGTAGTAATTCCATCAATAGGGGGAATCAATCCAGAACCCACATCTGTTGTGGTAATTCGCGTACAGCCTGATAAAATAAGTGCTATTACGGAACCGCATACCAATAGCTTACGCATTGTAAAAAATGAATCCATTAGATAAAAATTACTTGCCCGCAAGGTCGTTGTACAATTCTAAATACTCTGTTAAATCAGAATCCCATCCTTTAAATGGAACTGTTTTTTTGCCTTTTACTTTAGAGAACTCATCCGTTAATTTCTTTTCAATCAAATCCGAACCAAAAGTAATGGCATCAGCAAATGTGGCTCCGCCCCTGAACATTGCTGTATTGTTATTGTCTTTAAAGCTATCTAAATCCTTTTCTTTAATATTCACATTAATTAGGGCCTTCTTAACGAAATCAGCACCAAAATCTTCCGTGAACGTATTTTGGCCAACAGTAAAAATCACTTTGCTATTACCAAAAACGGGTTCTTTTTTATACGCAGTTTTAATATAAGCGGGTATTAATCCAGTCATCCAACCACTACAATGAATAATGTCTGGAGGCCATCCAAATTTCTTCACAGTTTCCAATGCTCCTTTACAGAAGAATATGGTTCTCAATGCATTATCATCAAACCAAGTTTCAGATTCGTCGTGAAAGATTTGTTTTCTTTTAAAAAAATCTTCATTTTCAAGAAAATAAACCTGCAATCTTGCATTGGGCAAAGAAGCTACTTTTATTTGTAGTGGATAATCATCATTGTCTACCGACACGTTGATTCCTGAGAGACGAACCACTTCGTGTAAACGATGTCTTCGCTCATTAATCACACCAAAGCGAGGCATGATACATCTTACTTCTAGCCCTGTATCATTACTTTTAATAGCCAATTTGTTAATCACTTCTGCGAACTCGGTAAGTTCCAGATAAGGAGACATCTCCGTGGCTATGAATAAAATTCTTTTCTTTGTTGACATTATCACGCCATTTTAGCAAAACTTGAAAATAATTTGCAAAGGTACTAAAAATAGATAGAAACTCAAGATGAATAGAATGAGCTGTTACTATTCAATTAAATTATGGGATGCAATAAGCTACATTTCATCTTAAATAATTGCTAAGAACAGTCAGTAAACTTGGAAAAACACATTTATTAAGATTGCTTGCGTAACTTGCCATAGAATGATCGCTACATGAAAAAAAGGCTAATTGCTTTAATAAAATATCTGTTTTTCTTAGGAATTGGTGTATTTCTGGTTTGGTGGAGTTTACACCAAATACCCAGCGATAAATGGGGAGAATTTAAGGAATCGCTTAGAACAGCCCGATTTGGATTAATTGCTCCCGTCTTTTTAATATTAACTTTGAGTCATATATGTAGGGCTTTACGTTGGCGGATTCTCATGAGTCCTATGGGTTATAAACCTTCCTTCATCAATACTTTTTTTGCAGTAATGATTGGCTATTTGGCCAATTTAGCCGTTCCTCGTTTAGGGGAAGTACTCAAATGCACCATTTTGGCTAAATATGAAAATGTACCTGCAGAAAAATTGGTAGGTACCATTGTAGCAGAGCGGGCATTTGATGTAATTTCTTTAGCCATTGTGTTCTTACTTGCATTTATCTTACAATTTGATGTGGTAGGCGCTTATGGAAAACAACTCTTTAGAGACCTATTACAAACCAAATCGGGGCATTTTTCAACGAATAAGATCCTTATCTTTTTTGGTGTTTTAGTTATCCTACTTATTGCTTTGAAGATCTGGTTCAAACAGTTTGCCCATCTTAAGATTGTGATCCTTTTCAAAAAAATACTACGAGGAATTTGGGAAGGATTGAGCAGTGTAAATAAATTGCAGAATAAAGGACAGTTCTTTTTTTACAGTATCGCAATATGGTCGCTGTATATTATAGGTACATGGGTAGGATTATATGCCACTCAAGGTACAGCCCAACTTGGCATTCAGGATGCCATTACAGCATTAGCATTTGCAAGTATTGGAATGATCATTACACCGGGTGGAATTGGGGCTTATGCATTCTTCATGGCAAAAGTATTAGAAAAAAGTGATATCCCTTTTGAGTTGGGATTTGCCAATGGCACATTACAATGGTTTGCTCAATTTATGATCGTATTGATTGTTGGAACCATTTGTGTTTTTTTATTACCGATCTACAATAAAAACAAAACGCATGCGGGCAATTGAGAGCATCCCTCAGAAAATAGCTGACATTAAAATTCTTTCTTTTAAAATTGCTGCTTGGAAAGCTACTGGAAAAACAATAGCATTTACAAATGGCTGTTTCGATATTTTACATGAAGGTCATATTTATTCTCTTTCCCAGGCAGCCAAAGAGGCCGATATTTTAATTGTTGGCGTAAATAGCGATGCCAGTGTTAAAAGATTAAAAGGAAACGATCGTCCCATCAATCATGAAAACAGTAGGGCACTTCTTTTGGCTAGTTTAGCTATTGTAGATGCTGTAGTTATTTTTGAAGAAGACACTCCTCTCCAAATCATAAATGCCATTCTACCCGATGTTTTGGTTAAAGGGGGTGACTATACAGTTGATCAAATTATTGGTGCCAAAGAAGTTATAGCGAATAAAGGCAAAGTATTGATTAATCCGATTGTAGAAGGATTCTCCACTTCAGGTATCATTGCACAAATCAAATCTTCTTACTCTTAATTTTTGCTTATAAAAACTTAACAATGAAAAGTTAGTCTCTTTTCTATTTTTGAAAATTCATTTCTCGATATGGCAAAAAAACAGATTATACAAAGAGATATTAGTTGGTTAAGCTTTAATGCGAGAGTGTTGCAGGAAGCGAATGACTCTACAGTTCCCCTGAGTGCAAGGATTCGTTTTTTGGGAATTTTTTCTAATAATAGTGATGAATTCTTTAGGGTGAGAGTTGCCACTTTAAAAAGAATGATTGAGTTTTCGGAGCACCGCAAAAAGCTTAATATGCATTTGGAGATAGACCCTCAAATGATACTTGATGATATTCAGACCATCGTATTGCAACAACAAAATGAGTTTAATAGAATTTGGGAAGGAATCTTAAAGGAACTTAAAAAAGAAAAAATATTCCTGGTCGACGAGAAGCACCTCTCAAAGGATCAACAACTTTTTGTACAAAAATATTTTGACGAAGAAGTACGCTCAAATATCATTCCATTAATGATTGAAAGCTTACCACAACTACCTTATTTACGCGACAAAAGCATTTATTTAGGAATTGTAATGTCGAAACAAAGTTCTGCTTACCGACAAAAATATGCGCTGATTGAAATTCCAGCCAAAGCAAATGGCCGTTTTGTAATCTTGCCATCCAAAGCAGGTGAAACTCAAATTATTTTATTGGAAGATATCATACGTTTCAACCTGCCACATATATTCTCGTATTTCAGTTTCGATCATTTTGAATCTCATATTTTCAAAGTAACCAAAGATGCTGAGATAGATTTGGATAGTGATGTAAGTACTACGTTTGTAGAAAAGATTGAAAAGGGTTTAAAAAATAGAAGAAAAGGAAAACCGGTTCGTTTTGTGTATGATAAAGAAATGGATGCAGGTTTATTAGAATATTTAATTCGGAGATTGAGTTTAAATCGAAAAAGCAATATTATACCCGGGGGACGTATCCATAATTTTAGGCATTTTATGGATTTCCCAGATGTAATAAAAGAGAAAAGTGCAAGAAGGCCATCTTTTACGCACCCGGATTTAAAAAGCAGTATGCGTGTAACAGATGTGATTCTTAAAAAAGATGTACTACTTAATTTTCCATACCATTCTTTTAACGCATTGATAGATTTATTGCGGGAAGCTGCGATGGATCCCGATGTAAATTCCATCAAAATAACAGCCTATCGTTTAGCCTCAAATTCTAAAATCATTAATGCACTAATCAACGCAGCAAGAAATGGGAAAGAAGTAGTGGTGATGTTAGAATTAAAAGCAAGGTTTGATGAAGAAGCCAATCTGGAATGGAAAAAAGTATTGGAGGAAGAAGGGATCAAAGTTTTATTGGGTGTTCCTAAAATAAAAATTCATGCGAAGCTATGTATCATAAAAAAGAGAAAGGGGAATACCACGGTTCAATATGGTTTTGTAAGTACTGGCAATTTAAATGAAAGCACATCAAAAGTATATAGTGATCATTGTTTATTAACAAGCAATAGAAATGTAATGGCAGATATCAATCGTATTTTCCGATACCTCGAAAATTGGAAAAGTGGTACTCTCCCATTGCAAGCATGCAAAACATTGATGGTTTGTCCGAATAATATGAGAAAGGAAATCATTGCCCTGATTAATCGGGAAATCAAATCTGCAAAATCTGGAAAGACCGCAGAGATTATTTTAAAAGTGAATTCACTAAGTGATGATCTTCTCATCAATAAATTATATGAAGCGGCAATTGCTGGAGTGGAAATAAAAATGGTTGTAAGAGGTATTTTCTGTGCAATGCTTGAAAACAAGAAATTTAAGAAACAAGCAACAGCGGTTAGCATAGTAGATGAATACTTAGAACATGCCCGGGTAATGATCTTTCATAATACAGGTAATGAGAAAGTGTATATATCGAGTGCCGATTGGATGGTTAGAAACTTAGATCACCGTGTGGAGGCAGCAATTCCAATCACAAATCCAGCATTACAACAGGAATTAAAAGATATTATCCACATACAATTAAGAGATAATGTAAAAGCCAGAGTTCTGAACAACGAATTAACCAACAACTATGTACCTTCCGATGGTAAAAAGAAAATAAGATCTCAAATTGAGACCTATAATTACCTGATCAAAAAAAATATAGCAACAAGTGAGGTTAGCCGCCATTGATATTGGAAGTAACGCTGCAAGGCTATTAATAGTAGATGTGATCTCCGACAAGTATGGCAAACCGGTTTTCAATAAGCTAAATTTAGTGAGGGTACCCTTGCGATTAGGTTTTGATGTGTTTGATAAGGGAGAAATTTCAAAGGAGAAAAGAGGGATGATTCTCCAAACAATGAAAGCATATACACATTTGATCAATGCGTATGGTGTTACCAATACTATTGCATGTGCTACATCTGCCATGCGAGATGCCAGTAATAGCAGCGATATTATTCGGAAGATAAAAATGGAGACTGGTTTAAATATAGAAATCATCACCGGAGATTTTGAAGCCTCATTAATATATGAAAACCATGTTGCAGAGACCATGGATACAGACCATAGTTATTTGTATATAGATGTAGGTGGGGGAAGTACTGAGCTAACATTCTTTGCGGAGGGAAAACTCATTTTCAAACAATCTTTTAATATCGGCACTATCCGTTTGTTGAAGGATATTGTTAGCGATTCTAAATGGACTGAGATCAAAGATTTCATCAAAAACAAAACAAAGGGGTATAAAAAAATAGTTGCCATTGGTACCGGTGGTAACATCAATAAGGTTTTTTCTTTGAGTAAGAAGAAAGATGGAAAGCCCTTAAGTATCGACCTATTAAAAGACTATTATAAAGAGATTTCCAGCTTTTCTCTTGAAGATCGTATTAATATTTATAAGCTTCGTGCCGATAGAGCCGATGTAATTGTTCCAGCACTTCAGATATATATAAATATCATGCGATGGTCCGATTCTGAAGAAATATATGTTCCTAAAATAGGTTTAGCAGATGGCTTGATCCAACATTTATATAGCGAACTTAGCTCTACGATCTAAAAAAGAATGATACCGATTCACCGATAACTGACATTCCTTCACCCATATTCCTTTTTAAGACCTTAAACCTTGGATATATTTGATCCATTATTTTTTTTCTTAAATAACAACCTACTTGATCAATCAAAACAAGAAAATAGTATCGGTAATTGCGCACTTGGCGGCATGGGCTTGTTTTTTTGCGCTACCCTATTTAGTTTTTTTTCCAAGAATGTCTGATTCACAATTTTCCATGAGTAATCATTTGATTGCTTCAATTGTGTGCAATAATGTGTATTTAGTTCTTTTTTATTATTTCAATACCCAATTTTTGATCCCAAAATTGCTGATGAAAGAAAAATGGGGTTTCTATATTTTTTCTGTCTTTTCTTCTTTATTGATATTTCTTTTCCTACCAAAATATGTTGCTGGATTAATTGCTAGTCCTGAAATTCATCCAATGATAGGTTCCAACAATACCAATGGACCTGTTAGGCCAAGAATGAGGCGAAGGGGAATTGTAGACACTTACAACATTGCTATATTCTTCCTTGTATTTACCGTAGGAACATGTATTGCCGTAATTCAACGATGGTTAAAAACAGAAGAAACAAGAAAAGAAACAGAAAGTCAAAGGCTAAATACGGAATTATCTTTTTTAAAATCACAGATAAATCCACACTTCTTTTTTAATACTTTGAATAATATTTATTCATTAGCCATTATCAGAAGTGAAAAAACTGCACCTGCTGTAATGAAACTTTCTTCAATTATGCGGTATATCTTAACTGAAACAACCCAGGATTATGTGCCCCTGCAAAATGAAGTTGATTTTATAAATAATTATATAGAATTACAACAAGTAAGGTTAACAGATAAAACCACAGTTAATTTTATTTCAATTGGAGAAATAGAAAATAAAATGATTGCCCCATTGATCTTTATCCCATTTGTTGAAAATGCATTTAAATATGGAATAAGTACCATTCAATCATCCAACATTGAGATCAAACTTGAAACCAAAGAGAATAGCATTGAGTTTAATGTAAGTAACTATATTATCCCTTCTGAAAATAATATGCTTGAAAATACGGGTATTGGCATTAACAATGTTAAGAGAAGATTGGAATTAATGTACCCCAACAAACATATTCTTACCAATAGTTTTCAGGACAATCACTATTATGTTCACTTAGAGATACAACTGTTATGATTCACTGCATTGCAATAGATGATGAGCCATTAGCCCTTCAACTAATTAACGAATATTGTGGAAAGATTTCTTTTCTTCAATTAGACAAGGTGTTTACAAATACTAATGAAGCAAAAAATTGGCTTTCGCAAAATAAGGTTGACTTATTATTTCTTGATATACAAATGCCTGATCTAAACGGACTTCAATTCTATAAAAGTCTAGTAGATAAGCCGTTGGTCATTTTTACAACCGCCTATAAAGATTTTGCGGTTGAGGGATTCAATGTAGATGCAGTTGACTATCTCTTAAAACCATTTGAATATGATCGATTTTTAAAAGCAGTTTATAAATCAAAGGAGTATTTAGAATTTTTAAGTTCCCAGGAGTTACAATTAAATTCAATTTTCGTAAAAGTAAATTACGAAATCATGAAAATCAACTTGAAGGATATAGAATTAATTGAAGCTTTGGATGACTATATTAAACTTTATATTAAACCCAATCCAGTGCTAACCTTAATGACCCTAAAAAGCATTCAAGAGCGATTACCTTTAAGGGATTTCGCAAGGGTTCATCGATCATTTATTGTACCACTGAATAAAATTGAAAAATTCAGTAAAACAAAACTAATGGTTGCTGGAAAAGAAATTCCTATTGGAAGTAGCTATAGCAACGTGTATGATCAGTTATTAGAACTTTCTCAGAATAAATAAGTTCCAGAATTACCAATTGTTATCCCTATTAAAAGTCAGCCAATCCCCTACCTTTGGCAAAATTATTTGTATGGACTTTTTAAAGGATCTTGGAATACTACCATTAAACAATGGAGTTTCAACAGGCACAAAGTGGATTGAAACGAATACTCCCATTATTGAATCATATTCTCCTGTTAATGGACAGCTCATTGCGTCTGTTAGTACAACAGATAAATCTGCTTATGAAAATCTAATAGTTACTTCACAAGCAGCATTCAAAGAATGGCGTAACTGGCCTGCTCCTAAAAGAGGTGAAATTGTACGGCAAGTGGGAGATGCACTAAGGAAAAACAAAGCTTCGCTTGGCAAATTAGTGAGCTATGAAATGGGGAAAAGCATTCAAGAGGGATTAGGAGAAGTGCAGGAAATGATCGATATCTGTGATTTTGCAGTTGGCTTATCTCGCCAATTATATGGTTTAACCATGCATAGCGAAAGACCTTCACACAGAATGTATGAACAATGGCATCCTTTGGGTATTGTTGGCATCATATCTGCCTTTAATTTTCCAGTGGCCGTATGGAGTTGGAATGCAGCTTTAGCTTGGGTTTGTGGCAATACCACTGTATGGAAACCGAGTGAAAAAACACCACTTTGCGGTGTTGCCATATTTGAAATTGTTAAAGATGTATTTACACAAAATAATGTTCCGGAAGGTGTTAATTGTCTTGTGCAAGGGGGTAGAGAATTGGGCGAATGGATGAGTAATGACGAAAGGATCTCATTAATATCGGCTACAGGAAGCACAAGAATGGGAAAAGCAGTTAGTGCCGCGGTTGGTGCTCGATTAGGAAAGAGCATTTTAGAATTAGGCGGCAATAATGCCATCATTCTTTCTGAACACGCTGATCTTGATATGTCTTTAATTGGTGCTGTATTTGGAGCGGTTGGTACTGCTGGACAAAGATGTACCAGTACCAGAAGATTGATCATTCATGAAAAAGTATATGACCAGTTTAAGCAAAAACTAGTAAAAGCATATCATCAAATTAAAATTGGAGACCCGCTTGATACCAATAATCATATGGGGCCATTAATAGATAAGGATGCCGTAAACATGTACGTAAAGGCAATTGAAGAAGGCAAAAAACAAGGTTGCCATTTTATTGTTGAAGGAGCTGTTTTGTCTGGAGCCGGGTTTGAGAGCGGATGCTATGTGAAACCCTGTATTGCTGAAGCGAATAATCAATATGCAATTGTGCAACACGAAACATTTGCGCCTATTTTGTATTTAATGAAGTACCAAACTATTGAAGAAGCCATTGCCATTCAGAATGGAGTTCCACAAGGATTGTCTTCTGCTATTATGACATTGAATATGCGCGAAGCAGAAAAATTTCTTTCTCAAACAGGAAGTGATTGCGGTATCGCAAATGTAAATATTGGCACAAGTGGTGCAGAAATTGGGGGAGCATTTGGAGGTGAAAAAGAAACCGGAGGAGGCAGAGAAAGCGGAAGTGATGCATGGAAAGCTTATATGCGTAGACAAACCAATACGATTAATTGGAGCGACAAATTACCACTAGCCCAAGGAATTAAATTTGATTTTTAAGATACGTTTCATAAAAAAGCCGTCCCTATTTCAAGGGACGGCTTTTTTATGAATCTAATATGCTAGTTTGCAAAATAAATTTTAAACCTGGTTCCCTTACCGAGTTCACTTTCCACCTCTACTTTACCACCCATTGCATCAATTTGATTTTTAGTAATAAACAAACCAATACCCCGGGCATCTGGATTATTATTAAAAGTCTTGTACATACCAAATAATTTATCTCCATTCTTTTTCATATCAATTCCAATGCCGTTGTCAATTACATTAAAAATCATACTTCCATTTTCATGAGAAATGGATAACATTATTTTAGGTTGGCGTACTGGAGAACTGTACTTAATTGCGTTGGAAATAAAATTTAAAACTACACTTTCAAAATAAGCAGGATTAAAGTTAACTAAAGTGTTTTCTGGAACATCATTAATTATGTTCACATTTTTTTGAATAATCTGCTCGCTTAAAACACCGAGTGCTTGAAGAATATATTCCCTTAAATTAAGGGGTTCCATCACCATATTCATATTATTACGGATAGAAACCACTTCGTTTAAGTTATATAGTGTATCATTCAATGAAAGAGATACACGTTTTAAATGTTGCAACAATTCACTCTTTTCTGCCACAGTATCTTCTTTTTCCAGAAAATTTAAAATTGAAATAATATTACTTGTGTGTGATCGTAGGTTATGCGAAACGATATAGGAAAAATTAAGCAATCTTTTATTTTGTTCGTTTACCAAACTAAATGATTTGTTTAATTCTATTTCAGCATTTTTTGTTTTAGTAATATCTCGTTGAATAGCTATATATTGATATAATTTTTTATTGATATCTACAAAAGGCACTATGGTGCAATCAACCCAGAAATAATGTTCACTATTACTTTTATTTCTTAATTCCCCTTTCCAGATATTTCCACTTTGGATGGTTTCCCACATCTCTTCAAAAAACTCTTTACTATGATACCCGGAATCCAGGAAATTGAAGTTCTTTCCTAATATAACATCTAAAGGATACTCCGTAATTTTTAAACAATTCGCATTTGCATAGGTGATGATACCTTTTTCATCTGTAATTATAACAATTGAAGATTCATCCAATGCTAATTTATAATCAGTGATTTCTTTTACAACCTTACTTAAATGTATTTCTTTAAGCTTTGTTTCATTAATGTCCTCAACTGCCATAACAATTCCAGAGGCCACCGATTTTTTATTAAAAACTGGGAACATATTCATTTTATACCATCGATCTGATCCATCTGTTTGAATATAATTAATTTCATAACTAACCGTTTCTCCATCCAAAACAGATTTCAATGCAGCAGTTAAGCCCAACTGTCTAGCTTCCGCAAAATAAAGAACAGAAAAAGTATGTAGGTATAATGTTTTATGCAAATCATTCTGAGCAAATTTTTGCATCATTGAGTTAAAGGATACAATAAATAAATCTGCATCCAATAAAGCATATCCAACATTGGTATTTTCAAATATGGTTCTTAAATTATCTTCTGACTGCTGAAGGGCTTCGTCCAATTTTTTTCGCTCAGTTACATCTTGCATAACTGCCAAATACCGAAACTCATTTTGATCCGGAGATTTTTCAATAATGGTAGAAACCAAAACATCCATTACTTCTCCATTTCTCTTGATCACTTGATAAGGAATGTCAAAATCATATCCACGTTTATTCAATTCTGGAATTCGTACTTTTACGGAATCTTTAAATGAAGCTTTGGTAAAAAATTCACCTATGTTTTTACCTATGATTTGCAACCTTTGGTAACCCAATTTTGCTAACCAATAATCACTTACACTCACGAAATCTCCATTTTGATTCAATGAATGAAGCATAACAGGAGTGCGATTATATAAAGACCTGAAGCGTTCTTCGTTTTGAATTAATAGTGACTCTGATTTTTTTCTTTCAGAAATATCAATAAAACCAAATAATAACATTTTTTCACCCTTCCACATAATCATCTCGGAGGAAACCAGGCAAATTGCAATGCTGCCATCCTTTTTTTTGATCCTTAACTCCAAATTTTTAACGGAACCTTTCTCTTCCATTACCTGCATGAACAAATCTCTTTCAAAATTAAATGCATAAAATTCAGTGGTATACATTCCAATTAAATCAACAGCATCTGCTTCTGCCAAAGACTGAAGTTCCTTGTTAACCATGATGATGAGGCCATCTTCTGGGCGGGCAATTAACATAGCAGTAGGCGCATGATTAAAAATAGTTAGCAAATTGCTTTTACTTTCATCTGCGAACTCTTCTGCTTTCTTTATGCGTGTTAAATCGATATTTGATCCAAATACCCTAATGATCTCACCAGTTTCATTTTTCAATATTTTACCTGTAGATAACACAGGAATATAATAGCCTTCAGTATGTCTTAATCTTAATTCAATTTCAAAGCTGGTTCGATTCTTAAAATCAGTATTTGAAATAAATTTTTCAAACTTTACAATATCCTCTGGGTGCAAATAAGTTTTCCAATGCTCATTATTTTTTTTAGTGACATCAGGCTTCAATCCCAACATCTCCCACCATTTAGGTGAATAAAATGTTTCATTTTTAATATAATCTTTGTCCCACCAACTCTCTTCTAGTTCCTGAAGTAGTAAATTCTTCCTATAATCATTTGCTTCATATTCCTTAATGGCATTTTTTTCTGCCGTAATTTCTCTAGACCTTATAACAACTCCAATAAAATTATTGGAGGTATCTTTTATACAAGTGAATCCATCAATCCATAAGCTTTGAGTTTCACCATAAAATTTAAGTTGTTCAACCTCAGAATCTTTTCCTTCAAAGGCCTGATTAAGCGATTCCATAAAAAATTTCAGGTAATTTTCGGGGATATATTGAATAATATCATCTCCTTTCAAAACCATTTTTTCAAAATGCTTTTTGATAAAACTGGCGAATACATGATTAAAATTGATAATCTTAAATGACTTGTCTATAAAACAGAATAAACTATTTGCACTTACAGAATAGGCAAGTAAATCGTTCTTCCATAATTTCAGCGTATTATTCATCAATAATTCCTGCTGAATTTGCTTGGAAATTAGTGTTAATTGCTTTATTTGTTTCTCAGTAAAATTTCTGGTTTTAAAATCTGCAATTTCAAATAAACCAATCAATTCCCCTTGCGCATTTTGTAAGGGGAAGCCTGCATAAAAAAGAAATTGAGCATAAGTCCCTTGATCTGCTGCTCCATCAAATGTAATGTGGTTATGAAGGTCAGATATAATTAAATATTTTTTTGTACTTAAACATTCAATGGCATGAGAATTAAATTTCGGAACTGATTCAAAGTCTAGACCTTGTAAATAGTAATAATTTAGATTTCCCCCTTCAATTCCACATATAGAAAGGTAAGGTGATTCAAAAAGTTGATTTGTTAACTCAATCAGGTTTTCAAAAACTGAAAAATTATCTGAATACACTCCTTTTTTGAATAGCTCTTTATTGATAAGTTGCTCCACCATACCTACATTCAGTTAAACATTAAGAGTTACAAGCTGAAATCCTAACACATTATAAATTTAAGATATTTTAGGCGAAAAAAACTAATATTTCAGCACTGTAAAACCTTTGATCGTATAATTTGTGATTGTTGTGATCGCAGACATTGCCACAGTAACTTCCGGAGCCAATAAATGGTAATCGATGTTTCGTTTAAGTACGGTTTGTCCACATATAAAAATTTTTACACCAGCCTTTCCCAATTCTGTTAATAAAGGTAAATTCGGATTGTCAACCGCGTATTTTTGTTGATATGCCACATTGTTCATTAAATTAAAAGCTGCAGCCCCATGAACCACCAGCACCACTTGTAAGTTTTTTAGGGGAACCCCTCCCAGAATATGTAAGTTTAAAACTTTTGCAACAGCTTCTAAATTTTCATTAACTATTTCTGGTTTTTCGGATGCAGTATTTACATCTACTAATATTTTATAATTCAGCTCTGGATTGGGCTTCTCAATTGCAAAAGGAACGAGATACACTGCTCCAAAATTTTTGATTAGTGGGTTTGATTTTTCCTGCGCTAATAAATTCGATGCAACAAAAAGCAATAAGAAAAGAATAGCATTTTTCATAATAAAAATGAATTAAAATAAGGGATTAGTTGGTTTACTATTTTTGTATATTCATACAAATTAACTTTTATGAAGGAAAAAGCAATGATTCTATTTACAGGATTTTTTATTTTATCCTATACAAGTTTGTTTGCACAGTCTGGCAAATTTACCGATAGCTATTATCAAACTAGCGACGTTCAACCCCTGATGCAGCAATACGAAGCCGACAAGGGAAGTCTTACTAGATTTTATATGGTATTAAATTCTCCAGAACGAAGAGCTAGATTGATTGAATTTAATAAAGATTATTTGCTGCAACTAGATATGCTGAATTTCAATAAAATGAAAACAGACTCAAGAGTAGATTATATTTTATTGAACCGTCAAATTAATAATGAGATTTTTCTACTAGAAAAAGAGGAGAAAGAGTTTCAACAAATCAGCCATTATTTTCCATTCGCAACTGCTATATATGAATTGGAAAAAAATCGTAGAAGAGGTGCTTCTGTAAATAGCATTCAATTATCAAAGCAATTATTCGAATGGCAAAAACAAATACAAAACTTAAGTACAAAAATTAACGCCTCAGATAATCTGGACATGAAACTCGCCTTGAGGGCAGAATCTACTGCAAATGGATTGAGACAGGCATTAAAATCAGTATTTGATTTTTATTATGGCTATGACCCGGAATTTACCTGGTGGATACAGCAACCTTATAAAAATATAGATTCTTCATTAAGTGCCTATGCCACACTTTTAAAAAGTAAGGCAAATAAAGAAAGTCTACAGAAAATAGATGCCAGCGGGATTGTTGGGAACCCAATAGGAAGAGAAGAACTTATTCGTCAATTGCAATATGAAATGATCAATTACACCCCAGAAGAATTAGTGGATATTGCAAATAAAGAATTTGCCTGGTGCGATGCAGAAATGCTTAAAGCATCAAAAGAAATGGGTTTCGGATCAGACTGGAAAGCAGCTTTAGAAAAAGTAAAGAATAGTTATGTTCCGGTAGGTAAACAACCCGAAATGATTATGGACTTGTATAATCAATCGATCGACTTCATAAAAAAACACGATTTGGTAACTATTCCGCCCATTGCAGAAGAAACTTGGAGAATGGTAATGATGTCTCCTAAGCAACAATTAGTTAGTCCCTTTTTTCTTGGCGGTGAACAGTTAATGATTTCTTATCCTACCAATACCATGGATGAAGACGCTAAATTGATGAGTATGCGAGGTAATAACCCACACTTTTCAAGAGCTACTGTTCATCATGAGTTAATTGCAGGTCATCACTTACAGGGATTTATGAATGATAGATACAAGCCCTATCGAAACTATTTTACGCCATTTTGGACAGAAGGATGGTCGCTATACTGGGAATTTATTTTATGGGATATGAATTTTCCCCGATCTCCAGAAGATCGAGTTGGTATGCTCTTTTGGCGAATGCACAGGTGTGCGAGAATTATATTTTCTTTAAATTACCATTTAGGAAATTGGACACCACAACAGTGCATTGACTTCTTAGTTGATCGAGTTGGACACGAGCGTGCAAATGCAGAAGGAGAAGTTAGACGTTCTTTTACTGGCGGATATGGGCCTCTATACCAATTAGCTTATATGACAGGAGCTTTTCAATTTTATGAATTAAAGAAAGAATTAGTAGATAGCAAAAAAATGACCTTTAAACAGTTTCATGATGCCATCCTTAAAGAGAACAACATGCCTGTAGAATTGGTTAGAGCCATACTAACAAATCAAGACATTAAAAAAGATTTTAAAACAAACTGGAGGTTTTATAATCGATAAATTATTTGCCAAATTTTTTCTTTAACAAAGCCAAAGCATCATTTACACTTAAGTCTACCAGATCCTGTTCTTTTTTGGGTGCAGGCTTTGATTGATTGGGTCTATTTATTTTTTGTTCTCTTACAGGTGCATCTTTAGTTTGTTTAATTGATAACGCAATTCGTTTACGAGCGATATCCACTTCCATAACTTTCACCTGTACCTTATCGTTTAATTTCAACACTTCATTAGGGTCTGATATATATTGATGTGCAATTTCGCTTACATGAACTAAGCCATCCTGTTTAACCCCAATATCTACAAAGGCACCAAAACGGGTAATATTAGTAACCACACCTGGAACAATCATTCCCACATATACATCTTCTATTTTATAGATACCGGCATATTCAAATTCTTCCAGTTCAGACCTAGGATCCAAGCCTGGCTTTTTAAGTTCATTTAATACATCTTTGATGGTTAGCTCCCCTAATTGTTCTGAAACATATTTTTGGGGATCAATTGAATTTAAAACAGATTCATTTGCGATCAATGATTTAAGATCTAAGCCCAAATCTTTCGCCATTTTTTCAATCATAGGATACGTTTCTGGATGCACAGCACTTTGATCCAAAGGGTTTGATCCATTTTGAATGCGCAAAAAACCAGCACATTGTTCAAATGCTTTTCCTCCTAACCTTGTAACCTTCAATAATTGATTTCTATCAGTGAACTTTCCTATCTCAGAACGGTAACGAACAATATTTTCAGCTAATCCTGAACCGATACCACTCACATAACTCAACAAATGTTTGCTGGCAGTATTCAAATTCACACCTACACTATTTACACAACTTACTACAGTTTGATCTAGTTTTTCTTTGAGTCGAAACTGATTCACATCGTGTTGATATTGCCCCACCCCAATACTCTTTGGATCTATTTTAACCAATTCGGCAAGGGGATCCATTAATCGTCTGCCAATGCTTACAGCTCCTCTAACGGTAATATCCTGATCTGGAAATTCTTCTCGAGCAATTTCAGATGCAGAATAGATCGAAGCCCCATCTTCATTTACCAAAAAAATGGGTAATCCTAATTGCATCTTTTTTATAAATTGTTCCGTTTCTCTTCCAGCCGTACCATCACCTATGGCAAATACTTCGATATGATACTGCTTAACTAACTCTTTAATTTTATACTCACCATCAAATAATCTATTTGCTTCGTGAATGTAAATCAGATCTGTTTTTTGCAGTTCTCCTTTTTCGTCTAAACAAACCACTTTGCAACCAGTTCTATACCCAGGATCGATTGCTAAAATTTTTTTGCTACCTAGTGGTGAACTTAACAACAATTGACGAAGGTTCTCAGCAAATACCATGATGGCTTCTTCATCAGCCTTTTGTTTTAAAGCAGTTCTAAATTCAGATTCTAAACTTGGTTGTAATAAACGTCGGTAAGCATCTTTAATCGCCTTTTTAATTTGATCGCCAGACTCCGTCATGCCTTTCACATATTGAGTTTCAATCATTGCCAATGCATCATCTTCCAGGGGCAAAATACTCATCCGTAAAAAGCCTTCTAGAAACCCCCTTAATACCGCAAGAATTCGATGGGAAGGAATCTTATGTATGGGTTCAGAAAAGTCAAAATAATCTTTGTACTTTATGCCTTCTGAATCCTTACCAGGCAATACTTTACTTTGCAATATTGCCACATTTTCAAACAATTTGCGCATTTTAGCCCTAATAATAGCATCTTCATTAATGGTTTCTGCAATGATATCTCTGGCTCCCTGCAAAGCATCTTCCAGTGTGAATACTTTTTCGTTTATAAACTTCTCACCAAGATCTGTTAAGCTATTGGTTGTTTGTTCTAAAATAAGCAACGACAAAGGTTCTAGGCCATTTTCTCTTGCAGTCTGGGCTTTTGTTTTCCTTTTGGGTTTATAAGGTAAATAAATATCTTCCAGTTCAGATAAAGTATTTGCTGCATTGAGTTTTGCCTGAATGGCATCCGTCATTTTATCTAATTCAGTAATGGTTTTTTCAATGAATGTTTTTCTTTCAAAAAACTCTTTTAATGTTTTGGATTCATCTTGTATATTTTGAATCTGTACCTCATCTAAACCTCCCGTTTTGTCTTTTCTATATCGAGCAATAAATGGAATAGTTGCTGCTTCACTGAAAAGATCAAGTACCGCTTCCACTTGGTTTACACGTATATTAAATTTGGAAGCAATTATTGGAGCAAATGCAATCATAATCATTATATTAACTAATAGATAAATCTAAATAAGGGATGCGAATGTATGGGCTTGAGTGGAAAAGAAAAAATAGAAGATATCAACAATTAAAATTTAAAACTTCATAAATGAAATCAGGCAATTTTAATTACTTTGGTAGGATATCTTTCTACAAAATTTCGGATCATAGATTTAATCACTTCGTTTTCAGGGTATTCTGTTAATAAAGGTTTAATCACATTCAGTTCAGTAATTTCTATTTGTTTATCGATAGCCCCCATACCATAAAAGCGGCCATCTTCAATTAACACACAATTGTTTTTTTCTCTAATTAAATAGGTTTCCTTTTTTGACTGGATCCAATGAATGGCAGACATCACGGAAAGATTGTATTCATCTGTATCTGGATATTCTTCCATGGCCGTTTGATCAAGAAAACATAATACAGGATGCAGTTGAAAATCGCGTACTAACTTCCATAACATTCTGTGCGCATCTGCCAACATAGAAAAGCAAGCGATAGGTTTGGTATGTTTTACTTTTTTATCAATAGCCAATCGGAAATATCCTCTATTGTCTTCAAAATGATAAATACCCCAAAGTTGCTCATAACGTTTTTGACTTTTATTATGAATAGGCCATAATCTTTTGATCTCTACACTTTCTAATAAAGATGCAGCAAATTCAGTAGGACAAATTTGAAAATGTATAGAATAAATACTTCTAAGAAAATCTTGCCTTTTTTTGCTAATGTCTAAACCAGTAAAATGGCTTATTACTCTTTTTTGCAGGCATTTGGCTTTACCTACATAAATCACTTTTCCTTTTATATCTTTAAAATAATAGACACCTGGCTCTTTGGGCAAATCTTTAATATGCTGTTCAGGTAAATTAGGAGGCAAAATTTGCATCCTATTTTCCTTTTTTAGCATTTCTTTGATCACATGCAGGCCATCCTGCTCTTGAATTAATTGCATTACTTGAGCTGTGGCTAGTGCATCTCCGCCCGCTCTATGCCGGTCTTCAATTCGAATGCCAAGCTCTCTCGTTAAATGACCTAATCCATATTTTCTAAATCCCGGAAAAACTTTTCTACTCAATCTAATAGTGCAAAGTTTGGGAGTTTGTAATTGGTATCCCGCTTTTTGCAAATGATATTTCACAAATGAAAAATCGAAATTAACATTATGTGCCACAAAGATCCGGCCTTGCAATAGCTCATTTATTTTTTCAGCAACTAATTCAAAGGATGGAGCTTTTGCTACCATGGCATCCGAGATACCTGTCATATTTGCTATAAAAGGAGGTATTACCTGATGAGGGTTCACCAAAGTTGAAAACTTCCCTTCAATTTCCTTTCCATCCATTAAAACAATTGCAATTTCCGTAATCCCATGTTGTTCTGGAAAACCTCCCGTTGTTTCTATATCTACTACCGCAAAACGCATTTAGTTTTTACTATTTTTAATGACTATTCAGAAATATTTCCTTTTTCTTCTGCTTCTTTAAATCCCTTAAAATCCATGGTTTTAACATGAATATCCTGTTGTGGAAATGGTATTGTGATGTTATTCTTTTTAAAACAATCGAAAATTTCCAAGAAAACTGAACTCTTCAGTGATGTCCAGGAATCAAAATCATTTGTCCAAAAAAGCACCCTGAAATTCACTGAACTATTTGAAAATTCGTGCAACAACACTGCAGGTTTAGGAAATTTGATAATAGCTTTATTTTGCTCTACCAATTCAACTAATAGTTTCTGTACCAATAGCAGATCAGATTCATATGCAACACCAATAATTAATTCTATTCTTCGAAAGGTATTTGTGAGTGTCCAGTTAGTTATTTGTTTTGAAATAAATTCTCCATTGGGCACCACTAAATCGGCCCCATCATAAGTAGTAATTTTACTGCTTCTGATGCCAATATATTTTACAGTGCCAATATGATTTTCAATTTCAATTACATCTCCGATTTGCATCGGTTTTTCGAATGCTAATATGATTCCTGAAACCAGGTTATTGATAATATTCTGCAAGCCAAATCCGATACCCACCCCTAATGCTCCAATGATGATGGTAATTTTATCAATGGGTATACCAGAGGCCGCAAAAGCTATAAAAATTCCAACAGTAAATACAGCTAATCTTAATAGTAAAACCCATGAACCATTTTTATTCTTTTTATTCGTAGCAAATTGCCCAGAGCTTCCAAAAAAATAAGTTAATAACTGAGAAATTATGCTGGAGATATAAATAATTAGAATAAATAAAACAATGTGGCCGAAAGTAAATTTAAGATCTCCTAGTTCAACAGAATATGCCAATATGGATTTTATGTTGCTAATGATAAAATCATATAAACTTAAAGTATATAGAAATATTAATATCCAAAAAAATCCTAAAACAAAATAAATCGACTTTTTAAACTTGCTTCTTAACTCATGATATTTTAATAGAGATGCGAATTGCGATTCTTTGTGAACTTCAAAATTCAAAAACAGGATCTCGAAAATTATCGACTCCAGCAGAACAAGAGAAAGGGCATAAATAATACTGATAACTGCAGAACTAGTAAAAATTTTGGCAAGTGTAATTCGGCCAAAAATATTCATGCAAAATGCTAATACATTAAGCACTAAAAACAAAGTAATTAAACCTCTATAATAAATAGTGTATCGCTCCTTTTTCTGAGAGATCACATTTTTTAAATTCAGGGCAAGGAATACAGCTGCTAGGTTAAGTAATAATAAAATCCATCTTTCTAAAAGAGCTGATTCAATTAAAATTGCATCAAAGCTTGCCAATATAAAAATGATCATGAAATAAATCCATGCTCTTTTAAACTCAACTTTCCATGTATCCCAAACTAAATTGGTATAAAATATACTTAAACAGGTAATTAATATTTGAACATAAGAAACAGGGGGGGTATCATATAACAAGGGCGAAAATAATAGTCCAATAAACAGCACTACCATCCATATACCCTTCTCCAAATATCTAAGTTGGGACAAAACAGTTTCGTCTCTATTTTTTTTCAACTTTTTATAAGTCAAGAATAACCATACAAACAAAGCGATAATCCATATTAAATTATAAAGCAGAACTTCAAAAGTAATTTTAAAATAAAACGGTACTAAATAAAAGGCACGCAAAAAGGAATCACTTACTACTGCTGGAAGCGACTTCAGGTATTGATCCGGACTAGCAAAAAACAAGTAAGGTTCTTCTTTACTAAAGAGTTTTTTCTTATAATTAATTATTTCAAATTCCACTTCATCTAATAAATCACTGATTTCAAAAGAAAGACTAACCACCCTATTTTCTAAAAATCCCATTTTATGAAAAGCCACTTTTGAGCTACTATCAGCTTTCTTCCATTTATCACTGATGGTATTTATTTTCTTTAGATACATCTCGAGCAAAACAGAATCTTCCGTCATCCTTACAATTGAGGCCTGCTTTGCTACTTTATTGATGTTAACTGTAAGTTCGGCGAGCTGACTGTTGTAGTTTAATAAAGTTTCCTCCCAATCGTGCAGTTGTTTTTTCAATTGCTTTAATACAACCTTACTCGAAGTAAGATTCCTGAAATTATAATATTGGCTATTGTTAATATTGTTTTTAATAAAAGATACCAACAGTTCGTCATTGGGCAATTGTGAGGCAATTAAGGATGTATCATACCCCCTTTTTAAAACTGCATTTGATCGATTAAGAATTTCTGTAAATTCTTCCAGATGTGCTAAAAATCCACCTTTTAAACTATCCAAACTGACGGGATATTTTTGCAAAAGGCTATCATTGATTTGTATACTATCATTTTTCGGGACAATTGAATCCTTTCGATTTTGTGCTACCGACAAAAAAGAAAAGCTCAAAAAGAAAAGTATCGATATAGAAGGTATAAAATGCTTGATATGCATAAAAGCAGTTAATTCAATAAAACTAAGAAAATTAGTTAAACACCTGTAATAAATTGATCATTTCGTATACAAATATTAAAAATCAAAAGTTGTAACAAAATCACTAGTGTCCGGTTAAATTAGGTTGATTTTCAATTGAATAAGGTTTTGATCTTTGACATCTTGGTATAAAGGGTTCTCAAAAAGGCTTGGTAAACGAGTTTTATCTAACAGTGATACGCTCATAATTTGTAGTATTTC
>JANYEA010000008.1 GCA_025363385.1 Bacteroidota bacterium
GAAATACTACAAATTATGAGCGTATCACTGTTAGATAAAACTCGTTTACCAAGCCTTTTTGAGAACCCTTTATACCAAGATGTCAAAGATCAAAACCTTATTCAATTGAAAATCAACCTAATTTAACCGGACACTAGTGATATTCAAACTATTTTTATATTGAATTAGTTCTTGAACAGATTGAATTTTTCTAACTAGCCACCCCCTTTCCCCTCTATCTGGCTTAGCTATGATGGGAAAATTGATATTAAATTCTAACATCTTATTATGTATCTGAACAATAGTATCTTCAGGGTTAATAAAAATAGTAGTTGGGAAAAGTTCTTTTGGCATTTGTTCATAGATCAACCATTTGCTCTCAAAAAACATTCCTCCGTTTTCAATATTAGGGTTTGATGCGGAAAAGAAAAATAGTGATTTTGCTTTAACTGACAAATACATAAAATAAAAACTTACAGGCATATATACAATCCACATGGGCCAATATTCCCAATGCATTGTTTTTATATATTTTTTCCTGCACCAAACTTTAAATTGTTCCACAAGCGATTTCATTTAATTGTATTCATCAATTGCCTATCCATTGTTCCTTCTGATAAATCATGATAATAGATACAGATATTTTCTTCCGCTTCTATTTCAATAAATGAATAACTATGGGTTTTTATTTCTTTGCTATTTCTTATAAATATTGATTCAGTTGAATTTCTTTCGTTTGTAAAAAAATTCAGTAATGAAGATTTATCAATAACTGAAGACTGATTGATCCATTTGTTAAAAATGACATGTCTTTCATTTTTTTCTATCTCAGTATACAAAGTGGAAGAAGACCATATATGTGATGTATAGGAATCAACATTTATCTGATACTTTTTGTTGCCATCCCAAACTAATTGCCATAGCATTTTATTAGACCAAACAATTAATGTAAACGGTTCCATATTAATAAGATCTATCGTTTCCCAATAAGTAATGATATGCTTTACAGATAATAACTCCGTAACAATTTTACCCCTACTTTTAGCGTAACTTGATTTCTTTGTATGGTTCTCAAATCCTCCATTTAACAATATTACTACAGATCCATACTCATTTATTCCCAACCACGATCCTCCGCCAGTTGGATCAATAGGTGCCATGTATTTCTGTTGTTTTGATATAGCTAGTACTGGTAAATTAGCCTTAATTCTTTTCGGATGTTCGTCTCTTAAAGAAGCCATAAAATAATGCCCTTGAAATGGAATAAATACTACTGTACACATATTATGGTTGCATTATTTGTTGTTTAGCTAAATATTTCAAAGTAGCATGTGCTACTCCAAAACTTTCATTTACTAACGTTAGGTTCATTTCACGTAATGCCACTCTAATAAGTGCTAAATGATGAATTGTATGTTCTTTATTATATTCGATTTCCCTTAAATAGGTAGTTTTCACATAAATTTTTTTATCGTTTGTTGTGTTCTCCGCTAATAATGCCATTGGTTTATCCAACTTTAGCAACTGTAGATTAATCAATTGAATCTCATTCATTGCAAATATTCTGTTTACCTCAATTTGGAGGTTTCTTTCTCGATTGATATAATTTACTGTAGCATTGGAATATCCATTGGTTAAACATTGTATCAATTCGATAATATGTCTGCTATGGGCACCAATACTTGAACCATTTAGGAATTGAATCTTTTGAATATATTGTTCATCCTTCAATAATATCAAAAGCTTTTTAAGTACGATTAATTGTTCTGTTAATTGTTGAATTATCATAAAAGACAGGTTTAAAATTATTTAATTTCACTTTCAGAAATTACCTAGAATTTCAAATATTTATTTTTCAAATTCAATACTTGTGATCTGTGTATGAATAATAATGAAGTACAACAAATAAGTACCCCTATTGCTAGCATAAATAACTGGCCACCATCATTCTTTGATGCAATACCAATTACTAAAAGGTGAGATAGGATGGCTCCAGACATCAACCCTATTCCTAATAATGCCCCGATGACAACTGATGCAGGCAATAACAAAAGAATACTTGCCAATAATTCAATTACACCTGTTCCAATTCTCCCCCAGGGTTCTACTCCTAATTTTGTAAATAGTTCAACAGATTCTGGTTGACCGGTAAATTTAAAATACAGTGTTTGCAATAAAATAATTGCTGCTGCAAGACGTATTGTCCAAGATAATATAGAATTCAATTTCATTTTTAATGTTTTAGTATTTTTAATATGTTATTATTAATGATAAAATGTACCCCAGTTTTTATTTGCTTTACTCTTTAAATTAAACTCATCTTTGTTCCATTTATTTAGTGTGTTATTCGTCCAGCTATGGTAAAACAAATACAGTTTCCCATTTAAAATCTTGAAAGTATTCGGGTCGATTTCTACTTTTTCTCCTGAATAACCCATAGCATATGCACACCATCCACCATATTGGGGTTCATATTTTTTAAAATCTTTTAAAAACAGTATTTTATTCGAGGGATTGGAGAAATTATAGGTAACGCCTTCTACTATAGCAAGGATATCAGTATTGCCTTTTATGGCTTTGCCAATAGCAAAATAGGCAACTGGGTCATAACCCTGAATCGCAACATTTTTGTCTAGGTTGAATGATTTCGTCCGAATTGCTATTTGCGCAAATGAAGGGCCATTCAATAAAAGCAAGGTTATCAGAGCGATGAGATATTTTTTCATAAATATTTTTTTTAAAATTGTTACTTAATAAGGATTAACCAATTGCTGTCTGCATTATTTATCCTTACAGCAGTATCTTTCATCCAAATCTCTTTTACTTTTTGATTATAGTTTAGATAGAGTTTATTATTGACGATCGTCCAGGCTGTGGGATCTGTAGGAGATAGATGTTTTTCACTTGTTCCATATGCGCAAAACCCACCATAAGCAGGTGCATATTTTTGAGGATTCATTTTAAAGAGATTAAAATTCTCTTTTGAAGAAAACTTCCAAATGATGCCACTCCATTCCAAAATGATATTATCTTTTCCTTCAAGAGCAGAATGCTGAACAAAATAGGCCACTGGATCGTATCCTTTTATTGCAATTCCATTTGTATTATAAAACTTTCCATCTTGAGCATATAATGCCATTGTGAATAACAAAGCAAAAATCTGAGGGATAATATATTTCATTTTTATTTTTTCGTATAGACTCAAATCCATAAAAAACCTTACAATCAATATCTCCTTTAACCTTTTTTTAACCATTCGGGAATACAAGAGAAACTGTTTGTGAGTAGTTTATTTATGTTATTTTAGCAATCTGCTTTATGAGTAATCAAAATATTTTAAATCCAGATCTTTGGGTTAATCGCTATGCTGATGCTTTGTATACATATACTTTTGTACGTGTAAATGATACTGGAATGGCAGAAGACATTTTACAAGAGACATTCTTAAGTGCATGGAAGAATAGGGGTTCGTATAAAGGGGAAGCCTCAGAAAAAAACTGGCTATTTTCTATTTGCAAAAACAAAATCATAGATCATTATCGAAAAAAAACACATTCAATGTCTCGCCCAGGAGTTATAGATGTTTCAGATGCTTTTTTTAATGAGGAAGGCCATTGGACTTCAGAGGCAGGCCCAAGGAATTGGGGAATTGAAGATCAACACAGCATAGATAATAAGGAATTTTATACTATTTTAGAGCTTTGTAAAAGTAAATTACAAGAGTTACAACAATCTGTTTTTGTATTGAAATTTATGGAAGGGCAGGATTCGGATGCTATTTGTAAGGTATTAAACATAACTACGTCTAACTATTGGGTGTTGATTCATCGAGCGAAATTACAGTTAAGAAACTGTTTACATAAGAATTGGATAAATGGTTAAACCATCAATTATTTGAAGCAGTTAATACATATTACTTGTAAAAAGGCCACTTATTTGGTTTCTAAAAATGAGGAACATCGTATCTCATTTTTAGAATGGCTTCGCTTGCAATTTCATTTATCAATCTGTAGTTTTTGTAGGTTATTTCAAAAACAAACAAAACTAATCGGTAATCATGCAGCTGATACACAAAACTTCAAACCAATGAAACTTTCTGAAACTGCTAAAGAAAGAATACGACAAATCTTAAAAAATTAAGTACCTCGAACTGAATTCTAAGGAAATTTTATTGCTTTAAAGGATTCTAAAAACAAGTACGAATTAGTACACTAGAACAGAGGCTACGCCTGATTTTCAAAAAACTATAACAAAATCAGCACTAACTATAACAAATTAGTCTTAAAATACCAATGGGTTGGTATTTCCAAGGAGCGGTTTAATAAGTTCTTTTACATATAAATATAACAGTATGAAAAGGATCTTATTTGCAGCAGTTATTGGTTTAATTTTTACCTCTTGCCAAAAGCAAATTGATGCAACTACATCTACAGCAAATACCAACAATAACAATACAAATTTTGGTGTATCTGGTGCTGTTACTTCTGAAACTATTAAACAAGGTTTATTAGCTTATTACACATTTACTGGGAATGCGCAAGATGTTTCTGGAAATGCAAATGATGGTGTTGTACACGGAGCTAAATTGGTATCTGATAGATTTGGAAAAGCTACAAGTGCCTATTCATTTACGGATGCATCTGGGAATTATGGAAGTAACTATATCGAAATCAATACTTTACATGCTAGTTTAGTAACTTATTCTGTATCTGGTTGGTTTCAAAAAGCGAGTAATTCAGTTAATACAGGGGGCACTATTTTTGCCGGAGATCATCCTGCAAGCGGCCCTGGAGATTTGAATTTTGCTATTGCACCAACAAATAGTGCAGAATTAAATGCAAAAAATCAAACAAACATTAGTGTTGGTATTACTACTGAAACAGTTACAAACAAATCTGCCAATTATTCTGATGGCATCTGGCATAGTTTTGTAATCACTTTTAACTCAAATACAACTGCTTTGGCACCAACAAATTTTCAAATGTATATTGATGGTGTTTTAGTACCTACACAAGGATTGTATAAAAGTTTACTTACACAAGATTCTGCTCCTGTTAATTCTTCTGCTTTACCAGTAATCTTAGGAAACTCTCAAGGTCAGAACAATTCTTTCCCTGGTACTATCGATGATGTTAGAGTATTCAACAGAGTATTAAATCAAGCTGAAGTTACTTATTTGGCTAACGAGAAATAAGTAATCAAAAAAATAGGCAGTTGGTTATTTAGAAAATTCCAACTATTAAATAGATTCTAATCACGTTTGAATTGGGTTAGAAATTTCAAAAGAGAGCATTAAGAGATTAGTGCTCTTTTGTTATTTAAGGAAGGAGAAAAAAAATCCACCTTCGCAAAGGCAAAGGTGGAAAAAGTCGGGACGACAAGATTTGAACTTGCGACCCCACGCCCCCCAGACGTGTGCGCTACCGGGCTGCGCTACGTCCCGAACTATTCATTTCAATTTAAATGGGCTGCAAATATAGGTGTTAAAGAAATTTTCGAGGTATATTGCATAAAATTTTATCAGTCTACATGAAGATTCTGATTAGGCACGCAAAAATTAATGACACCCACTCGCCATTCAATGGCTTAATAAAAGACATTTTAGTAGAAAAAGATCAAATTATTGCTATTGCAGATCATATTAATGAAACTGCTGATCAAATAATTGAATCTCCCGATTTAGAGGTATCAATCGGTTGGGTTGATACATTTGCACATTTTTGTGACCCTGGTATCGAATATAAAGAAACACTTGAAACAGGTGGAGCTGCTGCTGCTGCAGGAGGGTTTACGCATGTATTTGTTCTACCAAACACAGATCCAGTAGTTGATAATAAATCACAAGTAAGCTATATAGTTCAACATAGTAAACCACTTCCCGTTTCAATACATCCAATAGGTGCGATCACCAAAAAGATCGAAGGCAAAGACCTTGCCGAAATGTATGACATGAAAAATAACGGCGCAATCGCTTTTTCAGATGGATTGGCCCCAGTACAAACAGCCGGCTTATTTTTAAAAGCATTGTTATATGTGAAGGCATTTGATGGCGTATTAATTCAGGTTCCAATTGATAAATCAATTGGATCAGGAGGATTAATCAATGAAGGTATTATTTCAACACAATTAGGTTTACCCGGCATTCCTGCAATTTCTGAAGAAACAATTATTAAAAGAGATATTGATTTAGCCCGATACACTGGCTCAAAATTGCATATTACCGGAGTTTCTACAGCTATAAGTATGGATTTAATTGCTCAGGCTAAAAAGGAAGGACTATCTATATCTTGCAGCGTTACCCCGTATCAATTACATTTCTGTGATGAAGACCTTGTGAATTATGAAACAAACCTAAAAATAAATCCCCCGCTTCGCACCAGAACAGATATGATGGCACTGCAACAAGCTGTAAAAAATGGTTGGGTAGATTGTATTGCCAGTCATCATCTTCCTCAGAACTGGGATAATAAAGTTTGTGAATTTGAATATGCAAAATCTGGAATGATAGGCTTGCAAACCAGTTTTGCTGCTGTGAATTCTATCTTACCTGATTTAAGTTCTGAACAGCTAATTGCATTATTTAGTACAAATGCCCGTAATATTTTTGCCATTCCAACTACAAATATTAATATAGGGTCAAAAGCAGAAATTACTTTATTTAGTAGAAGAGGCTATACAACCTTAACTACTCAAAATAATCAAAGTAAATCCGTTAATTCCGCATTCTTGAATAAAGAATTAAATGGAAAAGTTTTGGGTATATTACACAAAGGACAAATTATTACCAACTAAACCACCAAATTAAAATGGAAACTAAAATTGTACAACCTTGGATGAAGGGATTGATCTTAAGTTTAATTACAATTACATTCAGTATTGCATTGTATTTAACCGATTTATGGCAAAATAAAGGCCTAGGCTACATTTCTTATGCTATTGTATTAGGCGGCATAATCTGGTCTTGCATACACTATGCAAAACAAATGAATGGAAATGTAACTTTTGGTAATGTGTTTGCACATGGTTTTAAAGTTACTGCTACCTTAATAGTAATAACAGTATTATATACAGTGCTATCTGTAAAAGTGATTTTTCCAGAAATGACAGATAAGATTATTGAAGTTGCTGCAAAAGAAATGGAAAAAAATAAGAACCTTACCGACGACCAAGTAAAAAGTGCACTTGATATGACTAGGAAATTTATGATGCCTTTCATGATTGGAGGAACTATTTTAGGATATAGTATATTCGGTGCAATCAGTGCTGCAATTGGTGCAGCTATAGCAAAAAAGAACCCTAACTCCACTCCTTTTGAACAATAATTGTATTTATGGATCTTTCGATTATCATTCCTTTATATAATGAAGACGAATCACTGCCTGAACTGTGCAGTTGGATTGAATCGGTTGTTACTAAAGAACAATTAAGTTTTGAAGTAATCATGATCGATGATGGCAGTACCGATAATAGTTGGAATGTGATTGAATCTATTGCAGCTAAAAATAGTTGCTATAAAGGCTTACGTTTTCGTCGTAATTATGGTAAATCTGCCGCATTAAATGAAGGCTTTAAAGCAGCTAAAGGTGATACCGTAATTACGATGGATGCTGATATGCAAGATTCTCCTGATGAGATTCCGGGTCTTCGAAAAATGATTATTGTTGACGGCTATGATATGGTAAGCGGATGGAAGAAAATTAGATATGATAATACCTTAACAAAGAATATCCCTTCAAAATTATATAATGCGGTAGCTAGAAAAGCCTCTGGAATTCAATTAAACGATTTTAATTGTGGGCTAAAAGCGTATAAACTAGATGTTGTAAAGTGTATTGAGGTTTATGGCGAAATGCATCGTTATATTCCCATACTTGCAAAATGGAGTGGATTTAGAAAGATTGGTGAAAAAGTAGTTGAACATCGACCCAGAAAATATGGTGTCACTAAATTTGGTATGAAACGATTTGTAAATGGATTTCTTGATTTGGCTACTATCATGTTTCTTGGAAAATTTGGAAAGAAACCCATGCAGTTATTTGGACTATGGGGCTCTTTGTTTTTTCTAGTAGGGCTTTGCTCAAGTGTTTATTTAACTATTGGGAAGTTCATGTATGCAGACTTTTCTCTTACTAATAAACCCGCCTTCTATTTCGCTTTAACTACCATGATCATTGGAGTTCAATTATTCCTAGCAGGATTTGTGGCAGAATTAGTAGCAAGAAATGCACCCGAAAGAAATATTTACCTGATACATAAAAAATTAGGAATCGAGGACTGATAAAGTTTCCTATGCAAAAAAAAATTGCGCTCATTGGTACGGCATGGCCATTTCGTGGCGGAGGAATTGCCTCTTTTAACGAACGCCTTGCACGTGCATTTCAAGATGAAGGATTTGATGTAACCATCTATAATTTTTCCTTACAATATCCCTCATTCTTGTTTCCCGGAAAATCACAATACAGTTCAGATCCCGCTCCAGAAGGTTTAAAAATTGTAGTTTGTATCAATTCCATCAATCCGCTTAATTGGTTCAAAGTTGGAGCTGATATAAAAAAATCAAAACCTGATTTAGTAATCGTTCGCTATTGGCTTCCATTAATGGGGCCATGCCTTGGTACTATTTTAAGGATCATTAGATCAAATCGATTTTCAAAAATCATCTGTATTGCTGATAATATAATCCCACATGAGAAAAGACCAGGTGATACTTTATTTACAAAATACTTTGTAAAACCCATTGATGGTTTTATTACCATGAGTAACAAAGTAATGAACGACTTAAAAAAAATCAGTAAAGCAACAGCCATTAAAACCGAACATCCTTTGTATGATAATTTTGGGGATGCCCTTAGTAAAAATGATGCTAGAGCCTATTTAAATATTTCAAAAGCCCCAAACATCATTTTATTTTTTGGATTCATCAGAAAATATAAAGGTTTGGATATATTATTGGAAGCAATGAAAATTTTAAAAGATCGAAAGGAGAAAGATGCTTCTATCACATTACCGCTTTTATTAATAGCAGGAGAGTTTTATGATGAAGAAACAAAGTATACCCAACTGATAAAAGTATTAGACATTGCATACCTCCTCGATCTTCGCACACATTTTATTTCAGACCAAGAAGTGAAATATTATTTGAGTGCAGCAGATTTTGTAATTCAACCTTATAAAAATGCCACACAAAGTGGCGTTACACCCTTGGCATACCACTTTGAAAAACCAATGTTGGTAACCAATGTAGGAGCTTTGGCAGATATGGTTCCAGATAATGTAGCAGGTGTTGTTGTAGAACCCAATGCAATTTCTATTGCAGAGGGAATACAAAAACTGTATCAATTAGGAGAAAATTATTATTTACCTCAACTTCGCATAGAAAAAGAAAAATATAGCTGGAACCATTTAACAGATGCAATTTTACAATTAGCAGGGATTAAAATTGCTGGAAAAGAATAATATTAAACTATGAAAGAATCGATTCAACATATCATATCACAAAGCATTTCAGTTAAGTTAGAGCTATTGCAGAACATTGAATTGCAGCAAACCATTGAATCTATTGTTTCAGTTATAACCCATAGTTTTCAATCTGGATTCAAAGTGCAATTTTGTGGAAATGGCGGAAGTGCTGCCGATGCGCAACACTTAGCAGCCGAATTTTCAGGGAGATTCTACAAAAACAGAAGAGCATTACCTTCTGATGCACTTCATTGTAATAGCTCTTATCTTACTGCTGTTGCAAATGATTATAGTTACGATGAAATATATGCCAGACTTGTGGAGGGGACTATGAATAAAGGCGATATATTAATAGGAATTACTACTTCTGGTAATTCTGGAAATATTGTAAAAGCATTTGAAGTTGCCAGATCAAAAGGGATCATCACGATTGGTTTTACTGGTTCAAACGGAGGAAAACTAAAAGAGTTATCAGACTTCTTAATAAATATTCCCTCATTAGTTACCCCGAGAATTCAAGAGTCGCACATTCTAATAGGTCATATTATTTGTGAGTTAGTGGAAGCAGCTATATTTCCTTAAAATTGAAATCGAAAGTGAAAAATTCATCAAGTATTCCATTTAATTATTTACATGTTTAGTTTAGAACAAATTGATTCCACTTTTACCTTATTTATTGATCGTGATGGTGTTTTAAATCATGAGAAATTTGAAGATTATGTACTTCATTGGAATGAGTTTCAATTTTATGATACTACTATTGAAGCCCTTGCAATACTTGCTCCCTTATTTAAAAAAATAATTCTGGTTACCAATCAAAAAGGTGTTGGAAAGGGATTAATGAAATTGGAAGAATTAGAAAATATTCATGCAAATATGCTGTCTGCCATTCAAAAAGGCGGTGGCAAAATTGATCAGATATTTTATTGTACCGATCTCGATAATGATTCTTATAATCGGAAACCTAATCCAGGTATGGCTTTCCAGGCTGTTCAAATGTTTCCTGAAATCGATTTGTCGAAATCCATCATGGTAGGTAACAGAATAAGTGATATGTGCTTTGGCCGCAATGCTGGCATGAAAACCATTTTTCTTAGTACCACACATCCAGAAACTGATTACCCCCATCCATTGATTGATCTTAGATTTGAAAACCTGTTAACATTTGCACTTGAACTGAAGACCATAAGGAAATCTTAAATTCTAAGTGTTTAGCTAGCAAAATTTGAATTCCTATTCTTTGCGTGTAACTTAGTTCACATGAATAAATTGATTGCCTTTTTTGTATGTCTTCTTAGCATCTTACAGCTCCATGCCCAGCAGAAAAAAGATCTGAACATTTTAAAAATTACAAAAATTGAAGAAAGAATTAAAGACTATTCCATTGCCATTTTAAATGCCACTGAAATGGTAGATAGATTCAGAGCTGATAGTTTGTTTACAAGAGGATTGGTACAAGCATTAAAAGTTCCCAATTCATTTTACTTTCCCTTCGATTCTCTTATTACCATTTCTAAAATATATGCCCCAGATAGTAGTTTTCGGATTTTTACCTGGCAAGTGATGAAAGATTTCAGTTCGTATCATCAGAAAGGTGCTATACAAATGCATACAAAAGATGGCTCCCTAAAAATGTACCCGCTATTCGACAATTCCGATTATACCGAATTTCCGGTTGATTCTGTGAGAGATGCTCAAAATTGGATTGGTGCCGTGTATTATAATATGGTTTTAAAAACCTATCGAGATAAAAACTATTATACCCTTTTAGGCTATGACGAAAACAATGCAAAAACTACCAAAAAATGGATGGAAGTGCTCACATTTGATGATTTTGGGAAACCTGTCTTTGGAGGTAAGTATTTTGATTATCCGCCAGATAGCATCAAACCACCGCAACCTGCTTACCGTTTTTGTTTAGAATTTAAGAAACAAGCAGGTGCTAAAATAAATTATGATCCGGAAATTGATCGGATCATATTTGCACACTTGGTGAGCGAAAATGGTGAAGTTCGAGAGAAACAAAGTTTAATCCCCTATGGAAGCTATGAAGGATTTCATTGGGTAAATGGCAAATGGATTCACGAAAGAAATATAGAAATGGGGGATCCTGCACCCAATATCAACCAAAAAAATGATCCGAATCAACATCAAAAATAAATGATTCAATTCAGATCTTTTAAATAGTATTTTTCTATTTAATATTAGTTATTTAGAAATTAGTCAAGCTTTAATACAGCCAGAAATGCTTCCTGAGGCACTTCTACATTACCTACTTGACGCATCCGTTTTTTGCCTTCTTTTTGCTTTTCTAATAGTTTTCTTTTTCTACTTACGTCACCACCGTAACATTTGGCAGTTACATCTTTTCTTAAAGCACTAATATTTTCACGGGCAATTACTTTTGCACCAATAGCTGCTTGAATAGCAATTTGGAATTGTTGTCTGGTTATTAATTCTTTTAATTTCTCGCAAAGTTTACGCCCAAAATCTGTTGCCCTTCCTCTATGTATCAAAGCACTTAAAGCATCTACTTTCTCATTATTCAAAAGAATGTCCATTTTAACAATATCAGCCTCCCGATAACCTATGGGAGAATAATCAAAGGAAGCATAACCCCTGGTTTGACTTTTTAATTTATCATAGAAATCAAATACAATCTCAGTTAAGGGCATTTCAAATGTTAGCTCAACCCTGGAAGGAGTTAAATAACTCTGATTCAATAAAATACCGCGCTTACCTAAACAAAGCGTCATAATATTTCCAATATAATCTGGCATGGTAATGATCTGTGCCCTGATAAATGGTTCTTCAATACGATCACATTTAGTTGGATCAGGCATTTCTGATGGGTTATTAACCACTAATTTATCACCCTTTGAAGTGTAAGCCAGAAAACTAACGTTCGGAACAGTAGTAATTACAGTTTGATTAAACTCACGCTCTAATCGCTCCTGAATAATTTCCATATGCAATAGGCCCAGAAATCCACAACGGAATCCAAATCCTAATGCTTGTGATGTTTCTAATTCAAACGTAAGAGAAGCATCATTAAGTTGCAACTTATCCATACAATCGCGCAGCTCCTCAAACTCATCTGTATTTACAGGATAGATACCAGCAAAAACCATTGGCTTCACTTCTTCAAATCCATGGATCATTTCGCCCGGATTATTTGCCAGGGTTATGGTATCGCCTACTTTTACTTCTTTAGCCACTTTGATACCAGTAATAATATATCCCACATCACCCGCTTTCACTTCATTTTTTGGGGTCATGGTAAATTTTAATACTCCAACTTCATCAGCAATATAATCCATACCTGAAGCCACCATTCGAATTTTATCGCCTTTTTTCAAAACCCCGTTAATGATTCTATAGTAAACAATAATTCCTCTGAAGCTATTAAATACACTATCAAAAATCAAAGCTTGCAATGGTGCTTCGTAATCTCCTTTAGGTGCAGGAATTCTTTCTACAATGGCTGCAAGAATTTCATCAATTCCAATTCCGCTTTTCCCACTTGCCAATAAAATATCGTCAGCTTTGCAACCGATTAATTCCACAATTTGATCCGTAACTTCTGGAATTTTAGCCCCATCCATATCGATCTTATTAATTACTGGAATGATCTCAAGATTATTTTCAATTGCCAAATACAAATTACTAATTGTCTGAGCCTGAATACCTTGAGAGGCATCAACTAATAATAAAGCGCCCTCGCAAGCGGCTAATGCACGGCTTACTTCATAACTAAAATCAACGTGGCCAGGCGTATCAATTAAATTAAAAACATATTGTTCTCCTTTGAATGGAAAATTAATTTGAATGGCATGGCTCTTAATAGTAATACCCTTTTCACGTTCCAGGTCCATATCATCTAATACCTGGTTCATCATATCTCGCTGACCCACTGAATTGGTATGTTCCAATAAACGGTCTGCCAAAGTACTTTTACCATGGTCGATATGTGCAATAATGCAAAAATTCCTAATATTCTTCATAAGGCTGCAAAGATATGTGTGAGAAGCACAAAAATGAACGTTTATGTTATTAATGACATGTGAATAACGATAGATTGCAGAAAGGGTTTATTTTTAGCGCATAATCTTAAGTTTAAATGCTATTAAAAAAACTGAATAAACGGGCCCAAATCAATAATGAAACCGGCTTAGGAACCAATACAGCCTTGGGCGGAGGACGCTTTTTTACAAAAAATGGTACTGCTAATGTGGAAGTTAGAGGCCTTCCAGTTTGGCAAAGATTGAACTTATATCATACCATGTTATCAATGAAAAGATGGAAATTTCTATTGTCGATCATGTTATTTTTTGTGTTTATCAATCTTCTTTTTGCAAGTCTTTATTTGTTAATAGGTATTGAACATCTGAATGGCTTAGTGGCAGAAACCGTAGGTGAGAAATTTGGGGAAGCGTTTTTTTTCAGTGCCCAGACATTTACAACCGTAGGATATGGCCGAATTAATCCTGTTGGATTTATTACCAGTTTTATAGCTTCTCTTGAGGCACTCACTGGATTAATGAGTTTTGCATTAATGACCGGATTGCTGTATGGTAGATTTGCAAGGCCACGTTCATTTATCAGGTATAGTAAAAATGCTTTATTTTCTCCATTTGGAACTGGTGTAGCTTTAATGTTTAGGATGGTACCATATACAAAAAACTATTTGGTAAATGTAGAAGTGAAAGTTACCATGGCCATGAAAGTGATGGAAGAAGGCATTAGAAAGAATAAATTTTTTAATGTCCCATTAGATATCGCGAAAGCTTCAACTATGACGGCAAACTGGACATTGGTACATCCAATAAATGAGGAAAGTCCGATCTACCAATTTTCAAGAGAAGATATGTTAAACGCTGAAGTTGAATTGCTCATCTTTGTTCAAGGATTTGATGAAAGCTTTTCCAATACAGTGATATCTAAAGCATCCTATACATTTGATGAATTTATTTTTGGAGCAAAGTTTGTTCCCATGTATCATCCAAATGAAACTGGTGATAAAACCATTTTGCATTTAGATAAATTAAACTTGTTTTCTCCCGTAGATTTACCCTTTCAATTTTAATAATTATGTCTCAGATAGGCGAAAATTTATTAAAGGCCACTACCCTTTTGGAGTCTGATGAATTAGTGGGCATTCCAACTGAAACCGTTTATGGATTAGCTGCAAATGCTTTGAGTGACAAAGCAGTGATAAAAATTTTCGAAGCCAAAAATAGACCCACTTTCAATCCCCTGATCGTTCATGTGGTAGATGTGAATGCCATTCATAAATATGCAGAATTTGACCCCATCAGTTTACAATTAGCCGAGGCTTTTATGCCGGGTCCGTTTACATTGCTCCTGCCTAAGAAACCAATTATTTCCGATTTGGTAACTGCTGGAAGTCCCAAAGTAGCCATTCGGGTGCCTAATCAAATAACCACAACTAAATTACTGATGCTGCTTACATTTCCACTTGCAGCTCCAAGTGCTAACCCATCAGGTTATGTAAGCCCTACCACTGCCCAACATGTGTTGGAAGGATTAAAAGACAAAGTTTCCTATATATTAGATGGAGGTCAATCTGAGGTAGGTCTTGAATCAACTATAGTAGAAGTGAAGAATAACCAGATCATTTTACACAGAATTGGGGCAATTTCAGTTGAGCAAATGGAGAAAATTACAGGGCTGAAAGTGGTAGTAAATGAACCCTCTGATCATCCAGCTAGTGCAGGTCAGATGAAAAGCCATTATGCTACCAAGACACCATTATATCGGGGAGATATTGATCAACTGATTCAACAATATGAAGACAAAAACATTGCCATTATTTCATTCAAAAAATTATATGAAGGGTTGAAAAAGGGGCATCAATATATATTATCCCCAAATGGAGACTTAAAAGAAGCCGCGAAACATCTATTTGAGGTAATGCGATGCATCGATGAATTCCATTTTGATATCATCATCACAGAACTCTTCCCAGACGAAGGTTTAGGCAGAGCCATTAATGATCGTCTAGAAAGAGCATTGGCGATAAATAAATCTTAATTTTCCCAGAATTTCACAGCATACTTCGTACAAAAATCTTTTTCCGAAATTGCGTTTAATTCATCCATAAAATCATCTAATTCCTCACTAGTTAAGGATTCCTGTATTGAATTGAATAATGTACGTTCTTCAAATCGAATATGCTTTTCTAAATTGTTCGAGAATGAAGAGATTGTTTCAAACTGTTCAGAACGGGCTTCATTATTCAATTTTTGAATAATCAACTTGATTTCCTGATGCTCGTTTTTTAGCTGAGTTAATCCATCTAATAATTGAGGATACTTATAAGCTAAAGGCAAAAAAAGCATTTCTTCTTTTTCAAAATGAATACGTAATTCATCTTCCCAAAATTGAAGAATAAAATCACGCATGTCTTTTAAAGATGCATTTTTCTTTAAACCCTTTTCTAATAATAAAGAAACCAATAGTCCCTGATGGTGCTGCCTTGACAACGGTTGTAAAGCAGTATGTCTCAAAATAGCCATTACTTCAAAGCATTGATGATAGCGACAAATTCATCGGCGATTAATGATGCACCACCAACTAAACCTCCGTCAACATCTGGTTGAGAAAATAATTCCACAGCATTGGATGCCTTTACACTTCCACCGTACAAAATAGAAATAGTATCGGCTATTTCTATTCCATATTTTGAAGCAATATGACTGCGAATAAATGCATGAATTTCTTGTGCTTGTGCACTAGATGCAGTTTTACCAGTACCGATAGCCCAAATGGGTTCATAAGCAATAACTACTTCTTGCAGTTGTTCTGTTGTTAAATGGAACAATGATTCATTCAATTGCTTGGCAACAAACTCATTTTGCGTATTGGCTTCACGAATTGCCAAAGGTTCACCGCAACAAAAAATGGGTTTCATTTTATTAGCAAGACAGATATCTAATTTTTCAGCCAAAAACTGATTACTTTCTAGATAATACTCTCTTCTTTCGGAATGGCCTAAAACAACGTATTGAATACCAATCGACTGTAAAATTTCTACAGAAGTTTCACCGGTATAGGCACCATTTTTTTTATTAGAACAATTCTGTGCAGCTATAAAAACATTCGACAATCCAGAAACTTTCTGAGCTGCCATGGATAAATATGGAAATGGAACTGCAAATACTGCAATTTGGTGATTTGCTAATTGATGAGGCTTGGCAATGATATCGTTTAATAATTGTTCACCTTGTTGAAGCGTTAAATTCATTTTCCAGTTTGCAGCTGCAATTTGCTTTCTCATGTTATACTTATTTTAATTTATATGTTTTAATTCTTGAATAAATTAGAAAATTTTTGGAATGTACTTTACTAAATTTGGGCAAATATAGTTTCCAAAATGGAAGTTTCCGCTTCGGTTATGTGCAGGTTTTTCATTTTCTTCCAATTATCAATTGCAAAAAATGCCTTTTTCAGATCATATCTATTACCACTATTACCCCAACTAAAATTATTAAAAATGGTAGGTAAAAGTCCCGATCCGAAAACATTACAACTTACTCCTACAATTGTTCCGGTATTGATGGATGAATTAATGGCCACTCTAGAATAATCGCCCATTATTAGACCGCATTTCTGACCAACTCCTAAATATGTATTGCTTGCATAATTCCAAACTTTTACTTCTCCAGCAGTATTTTTAACATTACTATTGGTTGATCCCGCTCCCATATTGCACCATTCTCCTATTACTGCATCTCCCAAATACCCATCATGTGCTTTATTGGTGTAACCCATTATTACCGAATTTTTTATTTCACCACCACCCATGCAACAAGGTCCTAGACTGGTGGCTCCATAAATTCTGCTATTCATTTTTAATACAGAATTATAGCCCATAGAAAATGGGCCACGCACACAAGAACCTTCCATGATCTCAGCATCTTTTCCAATATATATAGGGCCAGTTTTTGAATTAAGTGTACAGAATTCTAATTTAGCACCTTCCTCAATAAAAATATCTGCAGTTTGAATAACTTGTACAGTTGGTGAAATGGGCTGAGATGATCTACCTTTTGTAACCAATTTAAAATCTTCCCGGATCATACTATCGTTCCACAATATCATCTCCCAGCAATATTTTAATCTTTTAACTTCATCAGTTGCTTGAATTTGAATGGAAAATTGAGCAGGTTCTGGTTTAAAATTAGTAAAAGCAAAAGCCATTCTTCCAGCAACTAAACCGAACTGATCATATATACAAGCACCTTCTTCTAATTGTAAAATGGATTGCATTAATTTTTCGTCTGGCAGCACCGAAGCATCCACCCAAATATGATCATGTAGAATTGGTGTTGGATATAAGACCTGTAAATAAGTTTCAGTATGAATAAAAACTTCTTCTTTGGTTTTCATTGCCCATCTTTCCTGTATCGTTAAAATGCCAAACCTTAATGCAGCAATGGCTTTAGTATAGGTAAAGGGGTATAAACTATTTCGGTAATAGTTATCAAATAAAATTATTGCCATACTACAAATTAACTGATTATTCTACAGACCTCAATCTACCCTATATGTTTTTGTTCTAACTTTGCAAATCTCATCTTAAAAATATACTTTATGAGTTTAGGATATTTTTCTTACCCCCTACCCATTAATGAGCCAGTACTCAATTATGCTCCGGGTTCTGCTGAAAGAGTTTCTTTGAAAAAAGCCTTAGCGGAACTTAAAAAGAAACCAATTGAGATTCCAATGTACATTGGTTCAAAATCAGTAAAGACAGGAAAATTAGTTGACATTCACCCTCCACATGAGTTGAGCCATACATTGGGAACTTTTCATGCAGGTGATGCTAGTCATGTTAAATTAGCCATTGATGCTGCACTAAACGCAAAACAATCTTGGGAAGCAATGAGTTGGGAAAATAGAGCTCAGATATTTTTGAAAGCGGCAGACCTGCTAGCTACAAAATATCGATTTCAAATGAATGCTTCTACCATGCTCGGACAGAGTAAAAATGCTTATCAGGCAGAGATCGATGCTGCTTGCGAACTGATCGACTTTTTAAGATTTAATGTCCATTTTTTAAGTAAAATCTATCAAGAGCAACCCATTTCGGGTGCCGGCATGCATAACCGTTTAGAATGGCGCCCATTAGAAGGGTTTGTATTAGCCATTACTCCTTTTAATTTTACAGCAATCGGAGGAAATCTTCCAACTTCTGCTGCCATGTGTGGTAATGTAGTTGTATGGAAACCTGCTAATACTCAAGTATATTCTGCTCAATTATTCATGCGCATCTTAAAAGAAGCTGGTTTACCGGATGGTGTAATTAATTTAATTTATGTAGACGGACCAACACTTGGTTCAGTGTGTTTTTCACATAGAGAATTTGCAGGCGTCCATTTTACTGGATCTACAGGAGTATTTAATGGTATGTGGAAGACCATTGGTGAGAACATGAACTTATATCGAAGCTACCCAAGAATTGTAGGCGAAACGGGAGGAAAAGATTTTGTGATTGCACACAAAAGTGCCAATGTAGATGCGGTAGTAACTGCTCTAGCTAGAGGAGCTTTTGAATACCAAGGGCAAAAATGTTCTGCGGCATCACGTGCGTATATTCCAAGTACTATGGCAGAAGCCGTTAAGACCAAATTGGTTGCTGCTTTAAAGTCAATGAAAATGGGTACAGTAGAAGACTTCAGTAATTTTGTGAATGCTGTTATAGATGAAAAATCATTTAATAACATTACAAAATACATAAACAACGTTAAGAAAAATAAAAAGGCGAGTATACTGGTAGGTGGAAATTATAGTAAAAACAAAGGATATTTCATTGAACCAACAGTGATCATTACAAAAGATCCCAAAAGCACTACCATGTGTGAAGAGATCTTCGGACCCGTTTTAACTATTTATATCTACGATGCTGAGAAGTTTGAATCAACATTAAACTTACTTGACAGCACTTCTAATTATGCGCTTACCGGCGCCATTTTAGCACAAGACAGAGCAGCAGTTGAATTAGCTACCAATAAACTTAGAAATGCAGCAGGAAATTTTTATATTAACGATAAACCAACGGGTGCAGTAGTTGGGCAACAACCATTTGGAGGAGCCCGTGCATCTGGAACAAATGATAAAGCGGGAAGCCAATTGAATTTATATCGTTGGTTAAGTGCCAGAACCATCAAAGAGACCTTTAATCCTCCTACCGACTATCGATATTCATTTTTAAACGAAGCATAATAAAACGCCCCGAAAGAGGCGTTTTTATTTAGCAATATGTTCATATGAAGTTGTAAAAAAATACGGTATTCTTGAGTAACATTGCAATTCTAAAATTAGTTACTTAATGAGAATTTTTCTATATATCTTATTTCTTACAGTTATTATTTTTCAATTAGGAAAAGTGAATGCTCAGATTAAAACGGCAATTTTCACAGGAAAAATAATATTATCAAATAATCTTCCAGCTTCTTATGTAAATGTTTCATTGTTTAAAAATAAAAGACAAACTATAACAGATGAATTCGGAAATTTTAAGCTTAAACAATTATCTGAATTAGCAGACACCATATTGATTACAGGTATAGGTTTAATACCCAAAAAACTATTCATTCAAATTTCATATAATGAACAAAAAGATGTTGAGATAAAAATTGAGTTTGATAAAAACTTGCTTCAAAATGTGGAAATTTTTGGAAGAAATGCAGCATCATATAAGAGCGATTATAGTTTTGCTACTTCAAAAACAAAAGCCACTATTTCTGAAATTCCTCAATCCGTTTCAACCGTAACAAAAGAATTAATTACCGACAAAATGCAAATGCATTTATCAGAGGTTTTAGAAAATGTATCCGGTGTTACCCATTATTCAGGTTATGAAGAATATAATATTCGTGGCCTTCATGCTGAAAATGCAAGACTTATTAATGGGTTGAGAACATTTAACACTTCTCTTACGAGTCCCTTATTAGTGAATGTAGAAAGAGTTGAAGTTATAAAGGGACCAACATCTGTTTTATATGGGAATTGCGACCCAGGTGGAACCATTAATTTAGTTACAAAGAAACCTTTAACTGGAAATCATATTTCAGCTAGTATTGGGAAGGGAACCTGGAATGCATATAACGGGCAAATAGATGCCACTGGACAGCTTGATAATGAGAAAAATTTATTATACAGATTTAATACTGGCTATGAGCAAAAGGAATCTTTTCGAAATGGATACTTTCTAAAATCATTTCAAATAGCCCCATCATTATCATTTATTCCAAATAATAAACTTCAAATTAATTTAGATGTATCAGTCTCGAATACAAATTCAGTGGTTGATAGAGGACAGCCAGCATTAGAGGATAATGATAATTTATTGTCTACCCCAATCCAGCTTTCTTTAATTCAACCATCTGATTATTTAAAAGAAACAAATTTTTCTGCGGTTATATCTGCAACTTTTCAGATCAATAGTAGGCTTAGTTTTAACACAAGTTTGCTTCGATACCAAACCAATCAAAAGCTTTCTGAACATAATATTGAAGACTTTATAACTGACGATTCACTTAATCTTAGTTATAATTACAGGCATGTAAAGTCTACTACAAATACTTTTACTAATTACTTCAGTTATTTGATCAATCAGGGTAATGTAAAACAACAACTAATATTTGGTTATGATTATATAAAAAATAATTTGAGCACAAATGAATGGGAAGGAGAATTACCAGCATTTGGAATTAATAACAGAGTAGTTGGAACTTTTAGTTTACTTCATCCGGAATATATTAGGCGCAATGTAAACGAGTATAATCAAATTGTTGATTCTTTAGGAGGGAAATTTATGGTTTAAAGGTTCTTAAATTCTATTCTATCGTTAAAGTTATCCCGACTATTTTTA
>JANYEA010000039.1 GCA_025363385.1 Bacteroidota bacterium
GCCAATATCAACGATATCGAACTCAGAAGGGCTCCCTTATTACCCGATTTTCAACTCAACCTGGCGCATATTGAAACTTTGGTAGATGAAAATACGAAGCTCATATGGGTATGTTCACCCAATAATCCAACTGGAAATAGTATTCATAGGGCAGACATTGAAACGGTTCTGAATAATTTTAGTGGTTTGGTTGTCATTGATGAAGCCTATATCAATTTTGCCCAACAAAAATCTTTCGTACAGGAATTAGTGGATTATCCAAACCTGGTGGTGCTCCAAACATTTAGTAAAGCCTGGGGTTTAGCAGCACTTCGATTGGGGATGGCATTTGCGTCTACCGAAATCATTGATATTTTAAATAAAGTAAAACCGCCATATAATATCAATCAGGCAACACAGGAATTTGCCCTGAAAGCTTTAGAAGAAGTTGGTCAGGTGAATGATATGATCAAGCTATTGGTAGATATGCGCGAGGCACTCAAAGAGGTTTTTGAATCAATGCCTTCCGTAGAAAAAGTATATCCATCGGAAGCTAATTTTATACTGGTTAAAATTAAAGACGCCAGAAAGGTCTACGAGTTTCTTCTTACCAAAGGAATTGTATTGCGCGATCGAAGTTCGGTACAGCTTTGCGAAGATTGTCTCCGGATAACTATTGGTTCTGAAAAAGAGAATACAATTTTGGTAGATGCGATGCAGGATTGGTACCAAAAAGAAACAATCGAAGGTTAATTCTGTTATCATTTGTAATTTCAAAATCTAAATCACAAAAAATGAAGAAATTAGTTTCACTTAGTTTGATTGCAATTGCAATATTAGCAATGAATTTTACTTCGTTACTGGCTGCAGATTCCACGCGAACAAGCAAGCTTACCATCGTAAAACCCGATGCCGATAATGCCGGATTGAAGCTTCCCGTAGGTTTTGGGGCTTTAAAAGTAGCCGACAATCTGGGTAAAACCAGGCACTTAGTTGTTAACGCCCAGGGTGATATTTATACAAAGATTATGGGCAAAGTAGGAAGTGAAAAAGGGATTATAAAATTACACGATGTTAATGGAGATGGAAAGGCAGAAGAAATAACCAGCTTTGGCAATTATGGCGGAACAGGCATTGCCATAAAAAATGGTTACTTATATGCATCTTCAGATGTAGAAGTGTTTCGTTATAAACTAAATGAGAAAGAGGATGTGATTGATAGCAAGCAACCTGAACGAATTATTACCGGATTAAAAAAAGGGAATCAGCACGAAACAAAATCAATTGCCTTAGATAATGATGGTAATATCTATGTAAATATTGGTGCCTATTCCAATTCTTGTCAGATCGAAGATCGTACCAAAGGCTCTCTTGGAAAAATGCCCTGTCCTATTCTCGACTCAGCAGGAGGTATCTGGCAATTTAAAGCGAATATGCTTAACCAATCTTACCCACAAGGTATTCGATATGCCACTGGTCTTAGGAATGTGGTGGGGTTAGACTGGAATAGTCAACTGAACCAATTATTTGTCATGCAACATGGTCGCGACCAGTTACATGATTTGTTCCCTGATTTGTATGATGATAAAGCGAGTGCTGAAAAGCCTGCTGAAACCATGTATGCGATTAAAAAAGGAACCAATGCGGGATGGCCTTATATCTATTATGATCCCTCAATGAATAAAAAAATAGTGGCTCCTGAATATGGAGGAGATGGAAAAAAAGAATCTACTGATCCTGCCTTCAGTGATCCGGCAATTGCTTTTCCAGCGCATATGGCACCCAATGGGTTATTATTTTACACTGGAAATCAATTCCCTGATAAATATAAAAATGGCGCTTTCATTGCATTTCATGGTTCATGGAATCGAGCTCCATTACCACAGGAAGGATATTTTGTGGTATTTGTTCCTTTTGAAAATGGTAAACCAACAGGCAAATGGGAAGTATTTGCTAATGGATTCTCTGGAGTAGAAGTGGTTACAGGAACCAGAGGAGCAGCTCATCGTCCCTGCGGATTAGCTCAAGGCCCTGATGGTTCTTTATATGTATCGGATGATTCAAAAGGAACCATTTATCGTATCATCTATCAAAAAGAGACTAAATAAATGAAGGCAATAAAAATCGGGGTATTAACAATAGCGGCCTTCATACTAATTAATAATCAGTACAGTGTTGCGAGCGTTCAACCTGGTGTTCCTAATATCAAAGCTTCTATAGCCAGAGGCAAAGAATTGTATCTCTTACAATGTCTGGCTTGTCACCAAATTGACGGCGGTGGTGTTCCTCATTTAAATGCACCACTGGATGGAAGCGCTAATGTAAAAGGGAAGGATAAGGCAATGCTCATCAAAATTGTGTTGAATGGTTTAAAAGGAGCTGAAATAGAAGGTGAATCTTATAGCAATGTAATGGCTTCCCATAAAGATCTAACAGATCAGCAAATTGCAGATATATTAACCTATGTGAGAAACGCCTGGTCGAACAAAGCTTCTCAGGTAACTGTAGCAGAAGTAAAAGCCGTAAGAGCAAAATTGAAATAGTATGAAGAGAGTATTGTTTATAGACAGAGATGGTACCATTATTAATGAAGTTCCGCCTACCTATCAAATCGATGATTTTTCGAAATTGAGTTTTTATAACCATGTATTTCAATACCTGGGATTGATAGCAAAAGAAATGGATTATGAGTTGGTGATGGTTACCAACCAGGATGGTTTGGGTACAGATATTTATCCAGAAAAAACCTTTTGGCCAGTGCAGGATTTTGTAATGGAAACACTTGCAAATGAAGGCATTCATTTTAGTTCTGTTCATATCGATAAAAGCTTTCCATCTGAGCATGCACCAACCAGAAAGCCAGCCACTGGAATGCTTACAAAGTTTATAAACAATCCCGAATACGATTTAGAAAATTCTTTTGTCATCGGTGACCGGATCACTGACGTGCAATTGGCAAAAAATCTTGGTTGCAAAGCCATCTGGATAAAAGTTGATGAAGCATTGGGTGGTGCTGAAATTGAGGATTCTTTACAAGCACTCTCTTCAACTGTGGCATTAGAAACCGTTCATTGGTTAGATATTTATCGGTTTTTGAAATTGGGTTTAAGGCAGGTTTCCCATGATCGAAATACCAATGAAACCAAAATTCATGTGGAACTAAACCTGGATGGATCAGGTGTTTCAAAGATTGAAACGGGAATAGGTTTTTTTGATCATATGCTTGATCAGATTGCAAGACACGGAAAGTTAGACTTAACCATTCAGACTAAAGGCGATTTACATATTGATGAACACCATACCATTGAAGATACCGGGATTGCATTGGGAGAGGCTTTTGCACTAGGGTTGGCAGATAAAAGGGGTATGGAGCGTTATGGATTTGCATTGCCCATGGATGAGGCTTCGGCACAAGTGCTGATTGACTTTGGGGGAAGAAACTGGTTGGTTTGGGATGCTCAATTTCAACGTGAGAAAATTGGAGAAATGCCTACAGAAATGTTTTTTCATTTCTTTAAATCGTTTAGTGATGCTGCAAAATGCAATCTCAATATTTCATGTAAAGGAGAGAATGAGCATCATAAAATAGAAGCTATTTTTAAAGCTTTTGCAAAAGCGATTCGTATGGCTGTTAAAAGAGATCCATTTTCGAACCACTTGCCATCCACAAAAGGAGTATTATAGAGGTTGGAGAAAAAATTTGGAAAAATTTAAAATCTCTCTCATATTTGCAAAGCAATGAACAGAATAGCAAATAAATATTGGTGGTGGCATACAAACTCTAAAAGGGGATTGTAGCGGCATTGCCAATACTATTTTGAAATATATTCAAAGCCCCGACAATTTGCCGGGGCTTTTTGTTTTGATAAGCTTTACAAAAAGAGAACATGAAAAAAATTACAGTTGAAACGAGTTGTAAAAGGATGTTAGCAGATGTTTTTACTCCTGTAGGTATATATCTGCGTCTGCGCGACAGGTTCCGCGATACTGTTTTATTGGAAAGTACAGATCACCATTTGGCAGAAAATAGTTATTCGTTTATAGGAATCAATGCAATTGCGGGTATTGAGGTGAGTTCTGTAAATAGTATGGAATTCAAATTTCCAAATCAAAAACCTGAACGTGCACCACTGAAAAAGCCAGCAGATGCTCCTCAGGAACTTTGGAATTTCATGCAACAATTTGATATTAAACCATGCACTCAAAAAGAAGCTGCATTCGCACAGGGACTATATGGCTATAGTAGTTTTGATTCAGTTCAGTTTTTCGATACGATTCGCTTTAGTGCTGGAAAGCAATCTATGCCGAATATCCCACTCATGCGTTATCGCTTGTACCAATACGTCATTGCTTTTAATCACTTTAAAGATGAATTGTATATCTGCGAAAATAAAATAGCAGGTGTTGAAAGTGAATTACCTATGCTCGAGTCGATCATCAAAAGTAAAGACGTGCCTGTGTATCCTTTTAAAATGAAGGGTGGGGAAAGTTCTAATATGACAGATGAAGACTATCGCAGCATGGTTAAAAAAGGAATTCAAAGCTGTATGCGGGGCGATGTTTTTCAGATAGTATTGAGCAGACGTTTTGAACAAGGGTTTATAGGAGATGAATTTAATGTATACCGTGCATTGAGAAGTGTGAATCCATCTCCCTATTTATTTTTCTTCGATTATGGTGATTATAAATTGATGGGGTCCTCACCCGAAGCACAACTCATTATACAAAACGGATTGGCGGTTGTGCATCCAATTGCGGGAACTTTTAAAAGAAGTGGCGACGATGCAACCGATAAAGACATGGCCGAAAAATTATTGAATGATGCAAAAGAAAATGCAGAACACGTGATGCTTGTTGATCTGGCAAGAAATGATTTGAGTAGGTCTTGTGATGAAGTAACCGTTACGCAATATCGTCAGGTTCATTATTATAGCCATGTGATACACTTGGTTAGTGAAGTAACGGGCAGGGTGCGTGAAAATCAAAATCCATTTGAGTTATTGGCAAAAACTTTCCCAGCTGGTACTTTGAGTGGTGCACCAAAATTCAAAGCAATGGAATTGATCGATCAATATGAGCCAACACCCCGTGGGTATTATGGTGGTGGTATTGGTTTCATGGGATTCAATGGTAGTTGTAATCACGCTATTATGATCAGAACCTTGATGAGTAAAAATAATACACTTACTTATCAGGCAGGAGCCGGTGTTGTAGCAGCTAGCGTTCCAGAAAGTGAATTACAGGAAGTAAATAATAAACTGAATGCCTTGAAAAAAGCCATCAGCATAGCAGAAGAAATTTAATTGATCAGTAGTACTAACAATAACATATGAAGATTTTAGTTTTTGATAATTACGATTCATTTACTTACAACCTGGTGCATATGGTTGAACAGATCACACATGAAAAAGTAGATGTGTTTCGTAATGATGAGCTGCCCTTAGAAAAAGTAAAGGATTATGATAAAATAATGCTGTCGCCTGGTCCGGGTATTCCCTCCGAAGCAGGTCTATTATTACCCTTGATCAAAGAATACGCGGCCACAAAATCTATACTAGGTGTGTGTTTAGGGCATCAGGCTATTGGTGAAGCATTTGGAGGAATACTCACCAATTTATCGAGTCCATTTCATGGAATTGCCACACCAATACAATTGATAACAGAGAGAAAAAATGCAAACCCAAGTGTAAATTTCTTGTTCGAGGAAATGCCAGCAGAATTCATAGTTGGTCGCTATCATAGCTGGGTAGTAAGCGATCAAAATTTTCCGGAAGAATTGAGTATCACTGCGAAAGAAGAAAATGGATTTATAATGGCTTTAGAACACAAAAAATTTGATGTACAGGGTGTACAGTTTCATCCAGAAAGTGTGTTAACGCCACTCGGTGTAAACATCTTGAAAAACTGGTTAAAAAAATAATGATGAAAAAATTATTACAATATTTATTTGAACACAAAACACTCAGTCGCGAAAAAGCCAAAGAAGTGTTGGTGAGTATTTCCGGGGGTCAGTATAATGATAGTGAAGTAGCAGCATTCATTACTGTATTCTTAATGCGAAGTATTACCATTGAAGAACTTCAGGGATTCTGCGATGCCTTATTGGAATTGTGTGTGAAGGTTGATCTGAAAGGGCAGGAAGTAATTGATATTGTAGGTACTGGTGGTGATGGAAAAAACACCTTCAATATTTCTACACTTTCTTGTTTTATTGTAGCTGGAGCAGGACAAAAAGTGGCCAAACACGGAAACTATGGGGCAAGCTCTATTAGTGGTGCTTCAAATGTGATGGAGCAATTGGGCTATAAGCACAAGAATAATAATGACCTTTTAGTGAAGGAATTGGAAGAATCCAATATCTGTTTCTTGCACGCCCCTTTATTTCATCCGGCATTGAAAGCGGTAGGGCCTATTCGTAAAAATTTAGGTTTGCGCAATTTCTTCAATATGCTTGGACCGATGGTGAATCCTGCATCTCCGGCATTTCAGTTGGTGGGTGTATACAATTTAGAAATGGCCAGGATTTATAATTATTTATTACAGCAAACAGGAAAAGCATTTACCATCATTCATAGTTTAGATGGTTATGATGAGATTTCTTTAACCAACGATACAAAAGTAATTACCAATAAAGGCGAAAAGATTTTTACACCAGAGCAGTTGGGTAAGCGTATGGTTAGTGCGGAAGATATTTATGGAGGAAATTCAGTAGAAGAGGCATGTAAGATATTTATAAAGATCATCAAGGGAGATGGTACCTGGGCACAGAATGCAGTAGTATTGGCCAATGCCGCCATGGCTTTGAATTGTACTGGGAAATATGCAACTTATGAGAATGCTTATAACGCTGCAGTTGAAAGTTTAGACAGTGGTAAAGCTTATCAATCATTACAAAATTTAATTGCATTACAATAGATGAATATTCTAGATAAAATTGTAGCTCATAAGCAATTTGAAGTTGCAGCACGAAAACAAAAGAAGTCCATTGAGGAACTAAAGACTGCCGCTTTATTTAATCGAAGCGCATATTCTATTACTACTTTTCTAAATGATCCCGAAAGAACTGGAATCATCGCAGAGTTTAAAAGAAAATCGCCCTCAAAAGGAATCATAAACGGAACTGCAAATGTGGTAGACGTAACAGGGGCTTATGCCAAACATGCCAGCGCTGTTTCTGTGTTAACGGATTTAGATTTTTTTGGAGGAGAACCTGCTGATTTAATAGCTGCAAGGGTACACGCTATTCCGATTCTGCGTAAAGACTTTATGATTGATCCTTATCAGGTTTACGAAGCCAAGGCAATGGGAGCAGACCTGATACTTTTAATTGCTGCCTGTTTAAGTAAAGAAGCGGTTAGGTCACTCGCCATATTGGCAAAAAGCTTAGGAATGGAAGTATTATTAGAAATTCATGATGATACAGAATTGGAACATATTTGTGAAGAAGTAGATCTGGTAGGGGTGAATAACCGGAATTTGAAGACATTTGAAGTGAGTATTCAAACTTCGCTCAACCTTATTAACAAAATACCATCTAATAAATTGGCTGTGGCAGAAAGTGGCATCAGTGATGTAAATACAATTGTAACTTTGCGTAATGCCGGGTTTAAAGGTTTTTTGATCGGTGAGAATTTTATGAAAGAAACCGACCCTTCGATTGCTTTTGCTGATTTTGTAAATCAACTAAAAGCAAAGTAATATGCGTATCAAGGTTTGCGGTATAACTAGGCCTGATCAGGTAATGCAACTCGACGAAATGGGTGTTGAGTTTGCAGGGTTCATTTTTTACCCCAAATCGCCCCGTTACGTTTTTTCTCATATGAGTAAAGAGCAATTGAAAAAACTAAAAGGGCAGCACATTAATAAAGTAGGCGTATTCGTAAATACCCCTGCAGAGGAAGTGCTACAAATGGTGGATGCATGTGGATTGTATTTAGTTCAATTACACGGAGATGAATCACCTCGTTATTGCGAAAAAATTTCCAACTATGTTACGGTTGTAAAAGCATTTCGTATGCGAGAGGGCGAAAATATTTTATGGAGAGCAAAAGACTATCAGGATGTATGCGATATGTTTTTGTTTGATACGGAAGGTGCCGGCTATGGTGGTACAGGAAAAAAATTCAATTGGAATATTCTCAAAGGGGAGAATGTTCGAAAGCCTTTTTTTCTGAGTGGGGGAATTCAGCCGGAGGACTGTGATCTATTAAAAGAATTTGCAAAAGAGCCTGTAGCAAAAGACTTATTTGCTATTGACATCAATAGTAAGTTCGAAGTTGCTCCAGGTTTAAAGAATTTGGAAAAAGTAAAAGCTTTCGTAAATAGTTTGAAAGCCTGAAATACAAATTAGAATGAAGATGATGAAAACAGACACATATCAGCACCCAGATCAGCAGGGTTATTATGGGGAGTTTGGAGGAGCGTATATTCCAGAAATGTTGCACCGAAATGTAGCGGAATTAAAAGCGAAGTATTTAGAGATCATGCATGAAAGTTCTTTTCAAGATGAATTTCAACAATTGCTCAAAGACTATGTTGGACGGCCAACTCCTTTATTTTTTGCAGAACGGTTGAGCAAGGAATTTGGAGCTTCTATTTTTTTGAAAAGAGAAGACCTTTGTCATACTGGTGCACATAAGATCAACAATACCATCGGTCAGATTCTTTTGGCCATTAGGCTAGGTAAAACAAGGATCATTGCTGAAACAGGTGCTGGCCAACATGGAGTGGCAACTGCCACCGTGTGCGCTTTGAAGGGAATGGAGTGTATCGTTTATATGGGTGAGAAAGACATTGAACGCCAGGCCCCCAATGTGGCCAGAATGCGTATGCTGGGAGCAAAAGTAATTCCAGCAATCAGTGGTAGCAAAACTTTAAAAGATGCTACTAATGAAGCAATACGCGATTGGATTAATAACCCCAATGATACCCACTATATTATTGGTAGCGTGGTTGGGCCGCATCCTTACCCAGACATGGTTGCGCGATTTCAAAGTGTGATCAGCGAAGAAATTCGTTGGCAGTTAAAAGAAAAAACGGGTAATGAATTACCAACCCATGTGGTGGCATGTGTTGGAGGAGGTAGTAATGCCGCAGGAGCTTTTTATCATTTTCTTGATGAGTTAGCAGTACAATTGGTAGCGGTAGAAGCGGCCGGACATGGTGTTCATAGTGGTATGAGTGCTGCAACCACACAGTTGGGAAAGCCAGGAATTTTGCATGGTAGTAAAAGTTTGTTGATGCAAACTGCAGATGGTCAGGTAGTGGAACCACATAGTATTTCTGCAGGATTAGATTATCCAGGAGTAGGCCCACTGCATGCAAATTTATTTGCTTCTGGTAGAGGTTTATTTTTAAGTGCTACTGATGATGAGGCTCTCCAAGCAGCATTACATGTTAGCAAAACGGAAGGCATTATTCCTGCACTGGAAACGGCACATGCATTTGCTGTATTAGGTCGGATGAATTTAAAACCAACAGATAGTGTGGTCTTGTGTTTGAGTGGCAGAGGGGATAAAGATTTAGCTACTTATATCAAAGAATTAAAATTGGTTGATTAATAGATTGAAAGGTTAATAATATAAACATGAGTCGTTTAAAGGAATTATTTGTTCGTAAAAATAAAAGGGTACTGAATGTTTACTGTACTGCAGGCTATCCTAAGTTGGATAGTACTATAACTGTAATGCAGGCTCTAGAATCAAATGGAGCAGACATCATTGAATTAGGTATGCCGTATAGCGATCCATTGGCTGATGGTCCGGTGATACAGGCAAGCGGTAATATTGCATTAGCTAATGGGATGACGATTAAAGTGCTTTTCGAACAATTAAAAGAGCTGCGTAAAACGGTTTCAGTTCCCGTTATTTTAATGGGTTATATGAATCCGGTGTTACAATATGGTTTAGAAAATTTTTGTGCGGAAGCAGCTGCAGTTGGGGTTGATGGATTGATATTACCCGATTTGCCTGAGTTTGAATTTGAAACAGTATATGGTGCCATCATTAAAAAGCATGGATTAGATTTTATCTTTTTAGTAACGCCCGAAACATCGGAAGAGCGATTGAAAAAATTAGACGCACTCAGTACAGGGTTTCTATATGCCGTAAGTTCATCTGCAACCACCGGATCTGATCAAGATTTTAATGCTGTTGAAAAATACCTGCTTCGATTACAAAAAATGAAATTGGTTAATCCAGTATTGGTAGGATTTGGTATTAGAGACAAAGAAACATTTGAATCTGCCTCAAAATATTCAAATGGCGCCATAATTGGAACCGCCTTTATTAAAGCATTAGAGAATACAAAAGACATTGCACTGTCGGTTAAGCAATTTCTAAGTGGCATTATTTAATGCCTTTAAATTGAATTCATGAAACTAGTAATCATCAAATACAATGCAGGCAATATACAATCGGTATTATATGCATTAGAACGAATAGGTGTTGAAGCATTGGTTACAGATGAAGAGGATTTGATCAGGTCTGCCGACAAAGTAATTTTTCCGGGTGTTGGGGAAGCTAGTACTGCTATGCATTATTTAAGAGAAAGAGGCTTGGATACTTTAATTAAAAATTTAACGCAACCCGTTCTTGGTATTTGTTTAGGTATGCAATTGATGTGTGACTATAGCGAAGAAAATGATACGCATTGCCTTGGAATATTTGAAGAACAGGTAAAGAAATTTAATCCTGATGCACAATTACAACAACATTTAAAAGTTCCTCAGATAGGTTGGAATACGATTTACGATTTAAAAACAGGACTTTTCAATGGATTAAATAACAATAGTTATTGCTATTTTGTACATGGCTATTATGCGGCAAAAGGAACCCATACGATTGCTACAACAGATTATGTGATACCTTATAGTTCTGCGCTGCATAAAAATAATTTTTATGGTGTGCAGTTTCATCCAGAAAAAAGTGCAGCTATTGGAGAACAGATCTTAAAAAATTTTATTAAAATTTAGAAAAAAAATTATGGAAATAATTCCTGCTATTGATATCATTGATGGAAAATGTGTTCGTCTCACTCAAGGTGATTACGAACAGAAAACCGTCTATAACGAAAACCCATTAGAAGTTGCGAAAGCATTTGAAGGGGCTGGTTTAAAAAGATTGCATTTAGTTGATTTAGACGGTGCAAAAGAGGGTACTGTAAAAAACTGGGCAGTATTGCAGCAAATTGCCGCAAATACTACTTTAAGTATTGATTTTGGAGGTGGCATTAAACAAGACAAAGACCTAAAAATTGTATTTGAATCGGGTGCTGCCTATGCTACCGTTGGCAGTTTAGCCGTTAAGCAAAGAGATGTTTTTGTTAGCTGGCTGAAAGACTATGGTGCTGATAAATTTTTACTAGGTGCCGATGTAAAATCTGAAAAAATTGCGGTATCTGGTTGGTTGGAAACCTCCGAGATCGGCATCTTCGATTTTTTGAATGATTATGTGGGTGAGGGTATTCAACAGGTTTTTTGTACAGATGTAAGTAAAGACGGTAAACTGGAAGGACCCTCCATCGATCTATATCAAAAGATTATTGAAAAATTTCCTTCACTCTGGTTTATTGCCAGTGGTGGTGTTAGTTCCATGGAAGACCTGCATGCATTAAAAGCAATCGGATGTTCTGGGGCAATAGTGGGTAAAGCCATTTATGAAGGGAGAATTCAGTTAAACGAATTGAAGTATTTGTTATAGAATATTAAAGGAACATAGATGCTTACAAAAAGAATTATTCCCTGCCTAGATATTCGTGATGGACGTACTGTAAAAGGGGTAAATTTTGAAAATATCCGCGATGCTGGCGACCCTGTTGAACTTGGTGCATTTTATGCAGCTCAGGGCGCGGATGAATTGGTGTTTTTAGATATTACGGCCACAATTGAAAAAAGAAAAACACTTAGCGAGCTAGTAAACAGAATTTCTCACCATATTAATATCCCATTTACCGTAGGTGGTGGCATTAGCAGTGTGGATGATGTAAGTGTATTATTGCAAAATGGAGCTGATAAGATCTCGGTGAATACTTCCGCTTTTAAAAATGCCCAACTTATCAATGAATTGGCAAAAGAATTTGGTAGCCAATGTGTGGTTCTTGCTATTGATACAAAACAAGAGGCGGATGGGAACTGGTATGTGTATTTGAATGGCGGAAGAGTTAAAACTGATACAAAATGTGTGGATTGGGCAAAACAGGCTGTAGATTTGGGCGCTGGTGAGATCTTGCTTACTTCCATGAATCATGATGGTACTAAACAAGGGTTTGCATTGGATATTACGGCAACTTTGGCCGAACAATTGCCTGTTCCGGTAATTGCATCCGGTGGAGGTGGTACAATGGAGCATTTTCTGGATGTGTTTGAAATGGCAAAGGCAGATGCCGCATTAGCCGCAAGTATCTTTCATTTTAAAGAAATAGGGATACCTGCATTGAAACATTTTTTACATGATAAAGGGATCGTAGTTAGAATTTAAGCTAATACAATAAAAGACAAATGAAAATCGATTTTACTAAATATACCGACGGATTGGTGCCAGCCATTGTTCAGGATTATGATACTGAAAAAGTATTAATGTTAGGCTTTATGAACGAGGCTGCTTTACATAAAACGGAAGAACTTGGGCGGGTTACTTTTTATAGTAGAAGCAAACAAAGACTTTGGACGAAGGGAGAAGAAAGTGGCCATTTTTTGGAGTTAAAAACATTGGCTGTTGATTGTGATAATGATACTTTATTAATCAAAGCCCATCCCAAGGGTCCGGTCTGCCATACTGGTGCGGATACCTGCTGGATGGAGAAGAATCATAGTAATAATTTTTTAAACTACCTGGAAGATATTATTGATCTTAGAAAGAAGGCTTCTGTGGAAGAGTCGTATGTAGCAAGGCTATTTTCGCAAGGGATCAATAAAGTGGCACAAAAAGTTGGGGAAGAAGCCGTAGAATTAGTGATTGAAGCAAAAGATGATAATGAAGAACTATTTTTGAACGAAGCAGCAGATCTGATGTTTCATTATTTGTTGTTACTAAATGCGAAAGGATATAAATTGAATCATGTTATTGAAATATTAAAAAGCCGTCATTCTAAATAATTATGCAAAAGGTTTTATTTTTTTTATTGTTATTACCAGTTTTATCATTTGCTCAAAATACAAATGGGTTTGAAATAAAAGCAAAAATTACTGGACTAAAAGACAGCAGCAAAATATCTCTCAAATCGGGAAGTGAAGGCAAAATAATTGCTTCTGCTATTTCTTTAGGCGGAGAATTTGTATTAAGAGGAAAATTGGAAAATGCAGACATTTGCTTATTGAGTTTTTCCGGACTTACTGAAGTTTCAGATATATTCATCACTAATGAAGCAATCTCCCTTACTGGAGATATCAGTAATATAAAAGCATTCCAGTTTGCAGGATCTGAAACAGAAACGGACTATCTGGAGTTTAAAAGTTTACTAGATCCTTATAAAGAAAAGCTCAACGGGTTAGCTGGTAAAATCAATCAAGAAAAAGACCAGAATTTGCGGGCTACGATGATGAAAGAGTTTACTGATTTAAAACAACTCGTGATAAGCTCTGCAGCAGATTTCATGAATAAAAAATCAAGTTCTGCGGTGTCACCTTTTGTTTTATATGCCATTAGTCCATTAATGGAAGGCGGTATTCCGCAGTTAGAACCTTATTTTGCTAAATTTTCCGGTAATGCTTTGAAGGGGCCTTATGCTGCAGCTCTGGATAAAGCTATAATTGATTCTAAATTAGGTGCAGTTGGATCTATGGCCATCGACTTTACACAAAAAGATGTAAATGGCAAGCCCGTGTCGCTCTCTTCATTTAAAGGAAAATACGTGTTGCTTGATTTTTGGGCTAGCTGGTGTGGACCTTGTAGACAAGAAAATCCCAATTTAGTAAGGGCATATTTTAGATACAAGACAAAAAATTTTACGGTTCTTGGTATTTCTTTGGATCAGGAAAAATCCAGATGGCTTGATGCCATAAAAGCAGACGGTCTTGCATGGACACAATTAAGCGATTTGAAGTATTGGAATAACTCAGTAGCACAGATGTATAAGATACAATCTATTCCTGCTAATATGTTAATCGATCCAACAGGTAGAATTGTAGGAAAAAATTTAAGGGGTGCTGAATTAGATGAAATGCTTAAATCCATTTTTAAATAAACAGCTACTTCCCAAACAATAAGGTATAGCCCGTTTCATCGAATCCAATGGCAATGATCTTGCCATCTTTTTCAATGATGGGTCTTTTAATAGCACTATTCTTCTCTAGCAAGAAAGCTACCGCTGTCTTTTCATTTACAATTTTTCGTTGATGATTGATGTCGTACGCCTTCCAGGTACTTCCTTTTTTATTGAGTAATACTTCCCAGCCTTTTTGTTTACACCATTCAAGCAATTTTTCTTCGGTGATACCCTCTCTTTTATAATCGTGAAACGCATAATCGATCTGATTCGTCTTTAACCAATCAAGGGTATTTTTAATGGTATTGCAGTTTTTAATTCCGTAAATCTGAAGCATATCATTATTTTGCTGAATAAATTTCAGTAGGAATTTTAGAAGAAAGCCAGCTATCTTTTACGGGTGTAATCCAATTATTCAATAGTTCGTGTTTGCTAGCTACCAGGTTATTAAAATAAGGTGTTTCTGCATGCAGGAAACCATTTTCAAAACCATATTTTAATTGTGCAAGTGGAAGGGTTTGAATTTTATCTTTAATTACAAATGCTAAGTTCTGACGATTGAACATGTCTACTTTGAATCGCTTCTCAATATCCTGAATCATATGTACAGAACTATCAGCACTACATCCGCCTACAGAAATATTTGATTCGTCAGCTAATAATACTACAAACTGTCCAAATAATAAATTGGCATAACCTTTTACGGGAGCACCATGACTTTTCCAGGTATCCACAAAGCTGTTGAGTATTTCTTCTATTTCCAATGCTTCGCTGATAAAGAACAAGCGACTGCTTTGATAAATCCAAACGCGAGAGTTAGGATGGAAGTCTTCTGGGATGAGGTGTGCGTATTCAAAATTCATAGTGCAAAATTAAACTACTATTCCATAGATTCCGCAATCATTTCTGCAATATCTAAAACTGCTACTGAACCTTCTTTTTCGCGGTTCTTAACACCGTCGGTCATCATTGTATTACAAAAAGGGCAAGCAGCAGCAATCACAGAAGCGCCAGTTTCCAATGCTTCATCAGCTCTTTCTATATTGATCCGCTTATCGCCTGGTTCGTCCTCTTTGAACATTTGAGCGCCACCAGCGCCACAACAAAGGCCATTGCTGCGACAACGCTTCATTTCGATCAGTTCGCCTTCCAAAGCTTCTAAAACCTTACGGGGTGCTTCATAGATATTATTTGACCGACCTAAATAGCAACTATCATGGTAAGAGATCTTTTTGCCTTTATAAGTGCCGCCTTCTTTCAATTTAATTTTACCCTGATCTATTAGTTCCTGTAAAAAAGTGGTGTGGTGAATCACATCATAACTGCCACCTAATTCAGGATATTCGTTTTTAAGGGTATTAAAACAGTGCGGACAGGTAGTTACTATTTTTTTGATGCCATATCCATTCAGGATCTGAATATTTTGATAGGCCATCATTTGAAATAGAAATTCGTTGCCAGCTCTTCTGGCAGGATCGCCAGTGCAAGCTTCTTCTTTTCCCAATATGGCGAACTTAACGCCAACTTTTGTAAGTATAGTTGCAAAAGCCTTAGTGATCTTTTGTGCACGCTGATCAAAACTACCCGCACAACCCACCCAAAACAAAACTTCAGGGGTTTCGCCATTCATCATCATTTCAGCCATTGTATTCACCTTCATACAAAATGTTTCTACGAATGTAACTCAAAATCGAATAATCGAAGAAGGAACTAAGTTGTTCGAGAATTTAATTTCATTAAATTTATAATATGAAAAGACTTGCATTTTCAATATTGGTAATTATCTTTTTTGGAACCTGCAAGGAAAAATATGTATCTCCAGCCAATACACCTGTAACAGGGTACTTAGTAGTAGAGGGTGTGATTAATGCAGGAAATGGATTAACCAATATTGTTTTAAAAAGAACCACCAAATTAGATAGCACATCTATTGTGTACGAAAAAGGTGCAACTGTTTTTGTGGAAGGTGAGAATAATACCAAATTCAATTTACAAGAAGCAAGTGCTGGTAATTATAGTGCACTAGGATTAGGTTTAATTAATAGTATCAAGTATCGGTTAAATATTTTTACTCTGGATGGCAAAAAATACCAAACTGATTTTGTTTCTGTACAATCAACTCCGCCAATAGATAGTGTTAGTTGGAAACAAGATTCACTGGGAGCTCATTTATTTATCAATACGCATGACCCAACAAATAAAACAAAGTATTACCAATGGGATTATACAGAAACTTGGGAGTATCATTCACCCTATCTTAAGTACTACAAATATGTACCAGTTGCTTCATCTAATGGACAGAAATATACTTTTACAGTTATTGATCCGATTAGGGTATCCTTCGATAGTACCATAATTAAATGTTGGCAGGAGGATTTTTCAAATACCATTCTAATTGGTTCAACGATTAGTCTTAGTGATAATAAAATATTATTACCACTTAATTTTATTCCAGCTGGTAACATTAAACTAGCAGTATTGTATAGTATAAAAACCAGACAATATAGTTTGAGCGCAGGGAAGTATCAGTTTTTACAGAAAATGAAAAAGAATACAGAATCATCTGGTTCTGTATTTGATGCACAACCTTCTGAGTTGGTTGGTAACATTCATTGTATTACAAATCCTTCTGACCCAGTAATTGGATATTTGGATATTTGTCAAATACAAGAATCCAGAATCTTCATCAGTAATAGTCAGCTTCAGAAATGGGATTATAAGCCGCCATGTGTGAAAAGAGAGTTTTTGAACGATGTAGATTCTATTACTTTAGCCAAAGCAATGGGACTAGAGCCTGTAATTGAATCAAAACCACCAATTATGGGTCCACCACCGTTTGGATTCCCTGGTACATTCTATTATACAACTCCAGAATGTATTGATTGTACGCTTACAGGAACAAATGTAAAGCCAAGTTATTGGAGGTAGTTTACATCTTCGAATGAATTACTTGGTCGGCAATATATAATCACTCGGCATCATGGTAGCCACTTTTTCAGACCATGACCAATAACCATCTGTAAATAAATCAAGCCCACTATAATAAGTTCCATTTTGATAAATCGAGATAGACTTATTTGGCCGCAAATAAATATCAGTTCTTAAATTGTCGTTGCCGGTAAAATTAGGGACGGCTTTAGTGTATTCATAAGGCATCTTTTTGTTCAAATAAATTACTTGTAACATGCCTTCAAAATAAACTGATCTGGATGTGGGATCCATGGAACTGTTTGTATTAAATACGATACTATCTCTTGCAATTAATTTGTTGAGTGTAACCTTAGTATCTCCGTAATTCAATAAATTTACTTTAATATAATAATCTAAAGTGTCTTTTTCAAGCTTATAAATTGCACTATCACCCTTTCCGGCATTTTCCTGAAGTTGTCTGATCCTTACATTTACTCTATCTTTTTCTATGCTATATACTGTTTTAACTTCTCTAATTTCAAAACCATCTTGTTCTAATTGATTGGCATATAAACTTCTAATAAAATGTCTGATAGAACCTTTAAATGTTTCAGACCTTGCCTGATTCCATTTATTGATATCTTTCGATTTATTCGGTTTTAATTCTTCGAATAGAGGATAACCCTTAAACGAAAAAGATTTTGTATTGAAATCGAGTTCGAATTTGGTAAGTAAGTAATAAATTTTGTAGCCTAAAGTTTTATTTTCAAAAACCAGTTTTGCAGTAGAGAAAACACGAAGCCTATTCGTTTTAGGGTTAAACTTAAATTTAACTACTTCAGGGTTTAATAAATTGCAGTTCCTTGCTAACAAAGTAGCACCTATGAAATTCTGTCTGAATTGATCTCCCCATTTGTCCCAACCCTTTGGATCATAAGATTCAACCACCACTTCCTTCAAAATATTTGCTGAAGGTTTCATTTTTATTAAATAGGGTTCATTTTTTTGATTGATTTGAATTGGAATAATATAGTCTTCATAGTTAAGGGAAGAAAGTACCAATTCGTATTTCCCAGATTTTAAATTACCAAGTTGAAATTCGCCTTTGTCATTACTATTGATGCCAATGGTTGTATGACTTAAAAATATATTCACACCCAGTAATGGTTTTTGACTTATGCTATCTATTACTTTACCCTCAATTTTAAATTGTGCATTTGTTATAAAAGCAATGAAGCATAAAAATGTGGTAATTCTAAATTTCATATTCCATGCTTTAAAACTATTTCAACAATTTATTGATATGAATCAATTTACCTTTAGAATCCATGCCTTCTAAAATGATTCGAAATGAATGGGTACGATCATTGTTATAAAAACGGATAATGGCTTTTTTATTGGACTTGTCTAAGTTGATCCAGGGATTCCAGAGTAAGGTAGTCCGAAAATCTGCTGTTGTATTAGCTTGTTCTTTTTCAGCATAACTGGGTGCGTAAAATTCTTTAACTGGAGCATAGCCCGCCTGCAATTGAAAATCTAAGCCACTTGTATTATATTTCGATTTTTCAGGAGTTAGATCGCCGCCTATTTTGGTGTATATGGCAATGGCAGTGCTAGTTGCGATAAGTGGTAAGGTAAGGTTGCTACCTGGGCCAGTTGCAGCAATTGCGGTTTGTGCCCCGGCAAATGGTGGGTCGAAAACTTTAATATAGGCGATACTGCTCATGTCAATATTAGGAAGATCAGATGTTGGAATAAAAACTTCGTTTAAATAAAAAGATACTTCCCCGCCTCTAAAATGTACCACATTTTCTGTAGCGAGACCTCCGATTGTGTTTCCAATATTCAAGCCAGGCACTTTCCCTGTAAGAAAATCAAAAATCGATTGTGTATGACTTGCATTCTGTAAGGTGCTCATATCAAAAGCGTTTTTTGTTTCGCCGGAAAAGAATCCCTTTGTATATTTCACATCCAATTGTTTGATCCTTGTCTTTTCTTTGGCGTAAACAGTAACTTCTTTAAGTGTTGTTTTTTGTTTTAGAAGTTCAACCCTTTTTTGTTCTTCAATCAGATTCAGAAATTTATACAGACCAGCAGTATCGGTAGTTGGTTCATTGGTGCTGATGATAATTTTTGGATCTACTTTAAAAAAGTCATTTTCAATTTTGACTTTAGTTTTTGAAGAAAGGCTCTTGTCGTTTAATGTATAAAAGATCTTAGAAGTGTCAAAAAGTACAACATTCTTAGCAGAGAATCCTCCATCTGCTTGAATAGGCTCAGTTAGCATAAACTCACTGGAATCCTTCGCTGAAATGATCAAATTGATGGAAGGAGATTTTGCATTTTTCTTGTTTGAATATCCCTCCACTTTTCCTATCATTGTTTGATAAGCCGAATCTTTTGCAAAAGGAAAATTTGAAATGGGATTCGTTAAGATGGATTTCCATTTAAATCTTCTCCATCCATTGGTTAACATTACTAAATCTAAATGATTGGTAATACTATCTGAGTTGGAGCTAAAATAGTAAGCTGGTTTATAAATATTACCTGTTAGGTCTCCCTGAAGTAACAACTGCGAGGCAATTGAATTTTCAGGATTGCTATTCAATTCTGCGTCTGTGATTGCTAAAGATAAATTGGAGTAACTGGAATCTTTTAATTCAATCTCAATAACATTCTTGCCTCTTTTTAAAGTATTTAGAGAGTCTACTTTAATTGTTGCGTTGAATGCCCAATCATTATTCTTTACAAAGAGGAGTCGCTCGCAAATGGGTTGTTTATTGCTATCGAAAATTGTTAATTGTAATATACCAGATGTGATTTTACTAATGGGTAAACTGCTTGAAATAGATTCTTTTTCGGAGAGATTGATATTGGCTTTGAAAAGAATCTTTCCATTCATCTGTCCAAGAAGCATAATATTTTTCATTGATTCAGGAGCTTTACTAGTTCTTTGTATATGGAATATTCTGTTAGCACTTCCTGATTCAATAATTAAGTTAACACCTTCATACGCATCAGTTAAATTAGTTTGATGGCTCTTGCCAAGAAAGTCTTTCCATACAGCAAAATATCGATTAGTTGAAACGGGTGTAAACAGAAATTTCCCCATCCCATCGTGTATAGATTTAAAACTTGTAATAGAATCGCCTTCTTTATTTTTGATAGTTCCGTTTACCTCTTCAGGAAGCCCCAGCTGGTTCACTGCTTTAAAGGCAATCACATTTTGTTTGTTTAAAAGAAGATTGCCAGATTCTGGTAAGAATTGTATGATAGTTTCAGGAAATGCAACAGTGGAATTTTCTTGTTTTGATGTATTGCCAACTATTGGAAACCTTTGTTTGAAAAAGTAAGCTGAATCAAAATTGCGCATCCATTTGGTATAGGCAATGGCTTGAACAAATTTGCCCAGGTATTTTTCCGGTAATTGAAAGTTCCCAGAAGAGTATGCATAACTAATAGGGGAGATGGTAGAGCTGATCAATTTTCCTTGATCATCATACCAGTCGATATAAAAGTTTTTGGAAATTAAAGATGGCTCAAAACCTGAAAGGAGATAGGCTTTATACCAGATGGTTTGTCCAGCAGCATACCTGCTATTATCAAACTGCACATAGGCTTTTTCAAATGAAGAAAGTTCGTAGAAATTGTTTAGTGCCGAATCAATATTTTGTGCACGGGTATCTGAATGAAGAATAATTATTGTAAGAAATATAGCAATGATTTTAACAATTCTCATTCAGATTAGTTTAAGTGTAATATAACTAAAGGTTACATTTAAATCTTCTCAAAATTCGTGTCTTAGAAACAAACAATTACTTGTAACTTCTTTGGTTATTTTTATAGATGGTTTAGTTATCGTTAATTTATGCCAAAGATTGATTAATATTAACAATATGCTAACGACTTTATTCTTTGGATTTTTAGTCAGTTTTCTTGGTCAGCTGCCTTTAGGAAATATGAGCTTTACAGCCACACAGGTTGGTTTGCAAGAAGGGTTTAAAAAAGCCTGGCAATTTGCTATTGGTGTGGCTTTGATTGAGATGGTGTACTTACGTTTTGCGTTGATTGGGATGGATTGGGTGGTGCAACTCAGAATGATTTTCCTTGGTTTGGGTTGGCTAACGGTTGTTTTATTTTTGGTATTGGGAGTGTTGGCTTTTATTACAGCACGCAAACAACAAACAGAAAAGAAAGCACTCGTTTTGAATAATAAAATTCACCGATTTTTATTGGGTATGATGATGAGTGCTTTGAACCCTGTACAAATACCTTTTTGGTTTTTGTGGACTTCTACTTTGATCCAGGCAAAAATGCTGGATGTAAATACCCTGGCATATAATTTATTTACAGTGGGTGCCGGAACGGGAACTATTGCCGGACTAGCCGTTTACATTCACGGCGGTAATTGGTTAGTAAACAAATTAAAAACCAGTAACAAAACATTGAACATGGTTATGGGCATCATTTTCCTGTTAACTGCCTTATTACAATTGTATCGGATTGTATTTAAACCCTTTGTTTAATTACATTTCAGCAGTCCATAGATCTCTATCGTCGGGAGAGAATTTCCAGGGAGCAAAGTTGTTTTCAATATTACTGAATGTGCCATTCCATTCCTGTGGTGCATTGCTTTCTTCCATGATGAGAGAACGTCTTAATTCTGCAATGATATTTAAAGGAGAAATGCTTACTGGGCAGGCCTCTACACATGCATTACAAGTAGTACAAGCCCTTAGTTCTTCTACTGAAATATAATTGTGCAGTAAAGATTTCTTGTCGTCAACAAAAGATTTGTTGAGGTTAATATTTTTACCTACTACTTCCAAACGATCACGTGTACTCATCATGATCTTTCTCGGACTCAACAATTTACCTGTTAAATTGGCCGGACATGCTGCAGTGCATCTTCCACATTCGGTACAACTGTAGGCATCTAACAAACTTTTCCAACTCAGGTCAAACACATCTTTTGCGCCAAACCTTGCTGGTGCTGGTGCATCAGTAGGTGCTAATTCTGGTTGCATGGCATACAAAACTTCATTTTGTACAGTTGGCATATTCTTCATCATTCCAATGGGTTCTAAACGTGCATAATAGGCATTGGGAAATGCTAGAATAATGTGTAAATGTTTTGAATAAGGAAGGTAATTCAAGAAAGCAAAAATGCCTACAATATGTAACCACCAACAAGTACTTTCAATAACTATTAAACTGCTTTCACTGAAATTAGCAAAGAACGGACTAATTAACCCAGAGAAAAAGAATGGCCCGGTTTGATGATAGTGCTCGCTGCCATGTGCTTGAAGGGCTAGGTCGCAGGCGTTCATGGTGAGAAATAAACTCATCAAAACAATTTCTGTAAAAAGAATATAATTGGCATCTGAACGAGGCCATCCATTCAAATCTTTACTTGCAAACCGTTTTAGTTTGATGATATTTCTTCGAATAAGGAATATGGCACAAACTAGGATAACGCTCACCGCCAAAAATTCAAAGGCATTCAATAACCAATTATATAATGATCCAATATAGGGAACGAATAAACGATGGGTACCCAATAAACCATCTAATACAATTTCTAAAACCTCAATATTAATAATGATAAATCCTACGTAAACGAATAAATGCATTACTGCTACCAGGGGATTCTGAAACATTTTCTTCTGCCCAAGTGCTAAAAAAATCAGGTTTTTAAAACGAGCAGAAGCATTGTCGTTCAGATTTTCTGGCAATCCTAGAAAGATATTCCTTTTTATTTCACCTGCTTTTTTGCTGAAAAGCCATACGGAAACCCCTGTTAATGCGAAGAATGAAATTTGCTGTAGGATGGCCATAGAAAATATTTAAACGCTAAGTTAACAGTTTTGTATTGTTGTAAATTGGATTGGGGAATGGTTTTATTGTGCTTATTTTTGAATGACAAAATTGTAACGCTTGGAAAAGAAATACATACTAAATCAGGAAGCAGCCAATCAAAAATTACATAGAATGGCCCTTGAACTGGCAGAGAACCTAAGTGGGAGTAATGCTGCACTTATTTTAGTGGGGGTGAAAGACAGTGGGTTGGTCATTGCCCATAAAATTGCCGGGTTGGTAAAGCCCTATATCAAAAATGAGATCAAGATTATTTCTGTTAGCCTGAATAAGGATATGCCCAAAGATGTGATCTTGAGCGAAAATATTAATTTAAATGATTTGAATGTGGTGCTGATCGATGACGTGGCCAATAGTGGGAAAACACTTTTATATGGATTAAAACCTTTATTAGAACATTATCCTCGAACTGTACAAACAATGGTAATGGTTGAAAGAATGCACAAATTGTATCCCGTGAAACCTGATTATGTGGGTTTGTCTG